>JANNEO010000020.1:0-51061 GCA_031378805.1 Hyphomicrobiales bacterium | reverse complement strand
TTGCCCAGCGCAACCTCGGTGCTCCAGGGCACGAGCGGAGCCAGGCGCGTGGCGAGCGCGGGAATGCCGTAGAACACCACCGCCCCCAGAGAAACCACGGCGGCCAGCGACCAACCGATGATCTTCATGCGGAAACGGTTGCGCTCACGCTCTGTGCCACCCAGCGACCGGCAACGCAGCTTCAGCGCCGCGGCAAGGTCCGCATCGTTGATCTCCAGAACCTCGCCGGTATGCGTGCCGCTTTGCTCGCGGTGAAAGCGCAGCGGAAGCGCTCCATCTTCTTCCAGCCGGACCGTACCATATTCCCAGTTGAAATACGGGCCGCCGTCGATGGACAACTGGATGCCCTTGCCCACCAACGCCACCTGGGCATGACGCGGCAGCGGGCGCAGGCCATCATAATAGACCGCTGAGCCCTGCATTATACGCCTCCGAAATCGAGGGCGTCCGCGAGGCCCTCTCCGGTTGCAGCTTCAGGTGACACGCCAGTGCCAAGGATATCATCGACGTCGCCCAGGTTGGCGATGTCCAGCGTCGATACCGCGTGACGCCAGAAACCCTGGCTGAAGACAAGCTCCTTCAGCGCCGCGAAGACCGTGAATCCGCCGAGATACAGCACGACCGACTGAACCAGGGCACCAATCGGTGGCGTCCCCTTGCGGATCCAGAAGAAAAGCGCCGGAGCCAGGAGAGCGAGTATGATCAGAACGGCCAGCAGACCAAGCAAGCCAGCGCCGATCATCCGACCATAAAGGCCGTAGAGCCGCCGCGTCTGAAAGCTGGATCTCAGACGAACTTTGCCGATGGATGTTCCATTCGTGAAGGTCCGAAATTCTGCCGCCCGGTAGGCTGGCCAGAACATGATCGGCCAGATCAGCCCGAGCGGCACGAGGAGCGCGGAGATGCCGACGGACTCCAGTTGCACGTCACCAGCAGAATCAAGCCCAGCGAAAGCGATAGCTGCGACAAGGCCGCCACCCGCGAGAACAACTGTAGGGACAACCAGCGCAAGCCAGCGCTTCATCACGGGGGCCACTGACGCATCGAATGCGCCTTGTGCCGAGCCGAACCGCGTGTGCTGGATCCTGTGGCGCTCCAGCGCACGCCGCATCAGCGGAAACAGCAGCCCAAGGGAAACCAGCGTCAGGAAAATCCAGCCCAGCGATTTCAAGCCAAAGGCAACGGCAGATCCCGTCTGGTCGAAGCGTATGCCCCTCCAGACCGTCCGGGTCAGCCGATAGCGGCGCGAGCGGAACGCGCCATACTGGACAAGAAACACGAAGGCTATGGCAAACAGACCCTGCAAGGCGACAGACACAGTTTCGCCGAGGAACAGACTTCCATAGGCCGAAACAAGATAGAGCGGCACCATGATCGCCAAGGCGAAAAGAAAGCCCAGCAGCAGCTCCCGCGCCGAGCCGCGATATTCCAGTCCCGTGCCCCCGATGATGGTGTTGCGCCAGTACCAGCGGCGCAGATCCGTCCTGTACCAGAAGCGATAGAACCCCAGCGTGATCACCGTCAGCACCTGCCCACGCCAGACCAGCGGCGCAAGGTCGGTACCGGTCGCGGCAGCAGACTGCGGCCCGTAATACGGCGGGGGCTTGCTGACATGGTCAGGAACGCCGATCAGGCGATCCGCGACAATTGCGTTGGCTGACATCGCCTTCCCGCCGCTTGTTATGCAGGCATGATGCCCGGTTGCCAGTAACCTGTCACCAGCAAGCGTTGCCATGGATCACGACGGCTCGCCTCTGCTTCGCAGGCTGACGCTGAATGTGGCACCGGCCCCAGGCGTGCTGGCGATCTCCAGCCGCCCTCGGTGGCGGGCAACGATATGCTTCACGATCGCCAGACCAAGGCCCGTGCCACCCGCATCGCGCGACGCCGCCACGTTCGCCCTGTAGAAGCGTTCGGTGAGGCGCGGCAGATCATCCGCGCTGATGCCGGGACCAAAGTCACGCACGGTGGCCGTGACGTCGCCGCTGGGGTGTCGATTGACGCCAATGTCAACCCTGCCACCACCATGCCCGTATTTGATGGCGTTCTCGATCAGGTTCTCGAAGACGCGCAGCAGTTCGTCACGATCGCCGATGACAGTCGAAGCATCGGACGGCACTTCAAACAGGAGTTGCACACTCTTTTCCTGTGCCAGCGGCCTCATGGCATCACAGATCTGCTGGATGACGCTCGCAATATCCACCATGCCTGTCGGACGGATATGCGCGTTGAGCTCGATGCGCGACAGGGACAGCAGATCGTCAATGAGCCGGGCCATGCGCTTGGCTTGCCTCTCCATGATGTCGAGAAAGCTGTCCCGCGCCTTGGCGTCGTTGCGGGCCGGACCCTTGAGGGTTTCGACAAAACCGATGAGCGAGGCCAGCGGCGTGCGCAGTTCATGGCTGGCATTGGCGATGAAATCGACCCGCATCTGCTCCAGCCTGCGACCCGGCGTCAGATCATCGAAAACGATCAGCGTGCCGCCCGAAGCCATGCGTGCAACACTGACCGCGAAGGCACGCTCCACGGGGATGCGCTCGATGACATCAAGCTTGCGGGTCGTGCCGTCATCCCCGGTCGCGCCGACTGCCGCAAGAATCTCGGGGTCACGGATGGCAAAGCTCAACGGCTCGCCTGTCCTCAGGAATGGGAAAAGCAGGACTGCAGAAGCGTTGAAGGCCAGCACGCCGCCACCGGCATCCGTCAGCACGGAGGCGTGCGGATAGGCCTGGATCAACTCAGTTGCGGGAAATGTCACGAGATTGTCCCTTTTCAGGGAATTCGCTTCTGGCGAAATCGACCTGCGCTATGTCCGACTTCAGGAGCCGCCAGCGCAGCAGGATTTCCCGCCCCGCCAGCAAAGTCAGCGCCAGCACGAAGGGCACGAGATAATACCACAGGCGAAACAGCAGCAGAGACCCCAGCAACTGCTCGGATGGCACCCCTGGCAGCGCCAGCAGGATCGTGGCCTCGAACACGCCGATGCCTCCGGGTGCATGGCTGATGATGCCCAGGATGCAAGCGAAGACATAGGCCGCAATGAAACTGCCATAGGGGATGCCGTAACCCTGCGGCAGCAGGATATAGAGGGCGGCACCCGCCGCGCAGACATCGAGCGCCCCAATCGTCAGCTGTGCGAGGCTCACCTTCAGGTCCGGCATGGTCATCGTCCACCCCTGGAACGTCAGTGCCCGCGGTTTCAGCGTGACCCATCCAAGATACGCAATGATGACACCAAGGATGGCAAAACCCAGAAGGCGGTTCATCAGGACGGGCAAGCGACTGAGTTCGGACACCTCGACAGGCTTCCAGATCAGGCACACCCCGAGCACTGTGCCCATCCCGAGCCAAAAGGTGACTCCAGCGATCAGTGTGAGGCTCGCAATGGTCTTCGCGCCGATGCCCACCGTGGAATAGATCCAGTAGCGCACAGTGCCCCCCGTGATCAGCGGAAAGCCCAGTGTGAAACTCACCGCATAGCTCGTGTAGGAACCAAGCGCTGTGATGCGATAGGGAACGTTGTACTTCAGTTGCCGGAAGCCGATCGCGTCATATCCGGTCAGCACGAGGTAGCTCAGCGCGGTGCAAAGCACCGCCAGCGCGATCTGACGCCCGCTGGCAGCAGCGAAGGCAGTGCGAATTTCCGCCGCATCCAGTTCTTTCACGATAAAGCCGAGAACGATCAGCGAAACCGCGAACAGCGCAAGGCTTGCAACCGTGCCGATAATCTTGAGACGCCGCCGCTGCGGAGCCGACGAGGCAAATGAATCCAACGGGGCAGCACTCCGCTCACTTCCAGCGTTTGTCTTAGTGATGGATCATGGCGGCGGCAAGACTGGATAGGCAAAACAGGACACGCAGTGCAGGCTTTGCCCTGGCAGTGCGCCCGCGTCAGATCCCGAGTTCCTCGCGCAGCATCTCGAGGCGCAACCATTCTTCTTCGCTTGCCGCGCGTTTCTGCTGAAGACTGGACAGCATCGCGGATGCCTTGTCGTGACGCGGGCGATCCTTGGCGTACAGACCTGGCTCCGCCAGAACTGCCATCAGCTTGGCCATGTCGCGCCCCATTGCGTCGATCAGCCCTGGCAAGGTCTCCAGGGCATGACGCTCCTTGAACGACAACTTTCGGGCCGAACCGGTCGCCGGAGTGCGGCTTTCGGAAGGGCCAGCCGCGCTCCTCTCCGCGGCACGGGAAGCCGGGCCTGGCTTGGCCTGCACCCCCATGCCGCGCTGGGCCAGCATATCGGAATACCCCCCGGCATACTCGATCCACCGCCCCTTGCCTTCCGCCATCAGGACGGAGGTACAGACGCGATCGAGAAAATCACGGTCGTGGCTGACCAGGATCAGCGTTCCGGGATAGTCCATCAGCATTTCCTGCAACAGGTCGAGCGTTTCGAGATCGAGATCATTGGTCGGCTCGTCGAGGACCAGCAGGTTGGATTTCTTCGCCAGCGCCCGGGCCAGCATCATGCGGCCGCGCTCCCCACCCGACAGAACCGAGATCGGCGTCCTCGCCTGCTCGGGCGAGAACAGGAAATCCTTGAGATAGCCCATGACATGCTTGGGTTCGCCGCCCACCTCGATGATATCGCCACGGTTGTCGGTCATCGCCTCCTTGAGGGTGAAGGTGGGATCGACGTTCTCCCGCTTCTGGTCAAGCGTCGCCAGCGCCACGCTCAAGCCGATCTTGACGCTGCCCTCATCGGGCTGCAGCGCCCCCGTCAAAAGGTTGATCAGCGTGGTCTTGCCTGCGCCATTGGGACCGACAATGCCGAGACGGTCACCATTGGAAATGCGGATGGACAGGGTGCGGACAATGGATTCGGCCCCGTAATCCTTGCTGATTCCCTTGGCCTCGATCACCAGCTTGCCGCTCTCTTCGGCCTCCGAAACAGTCAAGGTCACGCCACCTTGCGGGCCGCCACGGGTGCGCCATTGCGTCCGCAAATCCTGCAGCAATCCCAGCCGCCGCACATTGCGCTTGCGCCGGGCCGTGACGCCGTAGCGCAGCCAGTGCTCTTCCGCCACGATCTTGCGGGCGAGCTTCTGGTTGTCGCGCTCCTCCTGCTCAAGCACATCGTCGCGCCAGGACTCGAAATACGCGAATCCCTTCTCCATGCGCCGGACCTGTCCGCGATCCACCCACAGCGTGGCCTGGCTGAGATTGGCCAGGAAGCGCCGGTCGTGGCTGATCACCACAAGGCCGGACTTCAGCCGCGACAACGTGCCTTCAAGCCATTCGATGGCAGGCAGGTCGAGGTGGTTCGTGGGCTCGTCCAGCAGGATGATATCCGGCTCCGGTGCCAGCACACGCGCCAGCGCTGCCCGGCGGGCCTCGCCGCCTGAAAGCTGCGTTGTCGTCTCCTGGCCCGTCAAGCCAAGGGCATCCATGAACTGGATGGCACGGTAGGGATCATCCCCCTCGCCCAGCCCAGACATCACATAAGCCTCGGTTGTCGGCCAGGCCGAAAGGTCCGGCTCCTGCACCAGGTAGCGAATGGTCGCGGAAGGATGCACGAAGCGCTCGCCGCCATCAGGTTCGATCATGCCGGCAGCGATCTTCAGAAGGGTCGACTTGCCAGACCCATTGCGCCCGACAAGACACAGCCTGTCACCCTTCTCCACCGACAGTTCCGCACCGTCCAGAACACGCGTTCCGCCAAAGCCGTGGGCGATTGCCTTGAGATGGATCAGCGGTGGTGCCATGGAGGGATGGGCATTCCTGAAACGAGGGACGCCCGCCATCGCAGGAAGCACCCGGTTTGGCAACGCCCATCCCCATACACGATGCCGACGATGCCCGGCTGGAGCCTTACCGCGCCATCAAGGAACGTGATCTGGCGGGGCGCCACGGCCGTTTCATCGCCGAAGGTGAGGTCGTGCTGCGCCTGATGTTGCGGCAGGGGTTGTTCCCGATAGAAAGCATCCTGCTCTCGCACCGGCGCGCCGAAGCCTCGCGTGAGCTCGTGGCGCTGATTCCCGCAGACGTACCGCTCTATACTGCCTCCGATCGCATGATCGAGACCTTGGCAGGGTTCGCCGTACATCGAGGCGTTCTGGCCGTTGGCCTGCGCGGCAAGGCCACATCACCCAGTGATCTCCTTGCCACTCTGCCTGCCAAGGCATTGGTTGCGGTGGGCATCGGCCTGGCCAACCACGACAACATGGGCGGCCTGTTCCGCAACGCTGCGGCCTTTGGTGCCAGAGCCGTGCTGCTTGACCAGACCTGTTGTGATCCGCTCTACCGCAAGGCGATCCGCGTGTCGGTCGGGGCGGCGCTGCATGTGCCCTTCGCGCATTCCGGCACGGCCGAGGATATCCTTGGTGCCCTTGAGAAGGCCAACTTCGCTACCTATGCCCTCAGCCCCTCCAGTCCGCATCTCCTCAACACCATTACACCCCCCAGCCGCGCGGCTTTGATGGTGGGGGCGGAAGGACCAGGTCTGCCCGCAGAACTGCTGAACCGCTTGGCGACACTGCGCATTGCAATGGCACCAGGCTTCGACTCACTCAATGTCGCAACAGCAAGCGGCATCGCGCTTAGTCATTTTTATCGCGGATAACAGCAAGTTTTCGCAAAAACCTCCGATTTATCGGAGTTGTTTGTAAGCGCAGCTGCGTCTTTACTGATCAATCAAGTCCACTGACACAGCGGCAGGAGCAATTCTCCTGCGCCAGCCGTCCACCGGCACTTGGCGGGCCAATGCTGACGTTGCGTCAAATGATCTATGCCTCCGCAAGCCTTGTTCTGCTCATGGCGGGAACGGGAACCCCGGCTTGTGCCGGGGCCTGGCTGCAGGAGGAGGCCCGCAGCCAGATCATCTTTGCCAACTCCTTCACGTCGGCGCAAAGGCGCTTCGATACCAAGGGAAAGCCTGTCCGCGCCGGACGCTTCTCGAAACAGGAGAGCGCCATCACGCTGGAACACGGCCTGAGCGAAGGCGTAACAGTGCTTGCCGGCCTTAGTGCCCGGAGCCTGACCTTTCCCGCAGATGGCACAGCTGCAAGGCTTGCAGGCGGCGCGATTTCGGGCGGTGGCAAGTTGAAGGTCTGGAGCCAGGGTGCCACGGTCCTGTCCCTCCAGGGCACGGTCCAGCTCAGTGGAGAGCGCAGCTTCTCGGGCCCATTGCGGCGGATGGATGCCCCGGCGGAGGCTGACCTGAGGCTCAACCTTGGCCAGGGTTTCCAGCTGTGGTCGTGGTTGAACGGAGAGACCTGGCAAAGCTTTGCCGAGTTGCAACTGGCCTATCGCTGGCGCGGCGGGGCCAACCCGGACGAGGTGCGTCTCGATGCCACATTGGGCACGCGCCCCCTGCCGCACCTCCTGCTGCTGCTCCAGAGCTTCAACACGCAGTCGACCCAGAACAACCGCCGCTTCGGCGAAGGCCGCTCCAGCCAGCACAAGCTGCAGGCAAGTGCAGTCTACGACGTGTCGCAAAACTGGTCGCTCCAAGTCGGCGTCTTCAGCAGCATCAGGGGGCGCAACACCATCCGTGAGCAAGGTGCGCAACTGGCATGGTGGCGGCGTCTATGAGGACGCGTAAGCCGCGAACCGAACCCGCGAGACCCCAGCAGGCTTGCCAGAAAGAAAGGCCAACATGCGGCGCACGGCACCACCGCCCTTGAGTTCGCGCTAGCGACAGACGCCCTCAAGCGGCACCAGAAGCGCCTTGATCCGGTCTCCCAGCGTGACGACTCTGTGGCCTTGATCTTCGGAATGGACTGCCGTGCTCTTCAATAGCCTCTGCCCCGCTCCACCACATTGCACAAGGGCAGCCCGCGCTCCAGATCGCGGATCTGCTGCGCGATGGACCCGGCGATCGCATCCGGTGCGCTCATCGCGGAGTTGTGCGGCGTGATGATCACGCCGGGATGCCGCCAGAGGGGCGATACCTGCGGCAACGGCTCGGTCTCGAAGACGTCGAGCGATGCCCCCCTCAGCATACCGGAGTCCAGCGCGGTCAGAATATCCGCTTCTACCTGCAAGCCACCCCGGCCTGCATTGACCAGCACAGGGCCGCCCAGGCGCCCGCCCTGCGCCAGGCCTCCGAGCAACCGCAGGTTCAGCAGGCCGCGCGTCTCGTCTGTCAGCGGCAGGAGCACCACCAGGATATCGGTGCGTGCAAGAAAGGCCGCAAGCCCGCCATCTCCGGAAAACGACATCACCCCCGGAACATCCTTGGGCAAGCGGCTCCAACCGGCGACGTCGAACCTGAGACGGGTGAGCGTGTCGGCTGCATCGAGGCCAAGCACGCCCAAGCCCATGATGCCGATGCGGACATCGCGCGCGGCGGGCTGCTGCCTGTCATCGACCCACGTCCGCACCTCCTGCTGGCGGCGATACCTCTTGCCTTGTCGCAGCCAGTCAAGGCATTGCCAGACCACCCACTCGGTCATGCGCTCCGTCAGATCGCGGTCAACCATGCGCACGACGGGCGCATCAGGCAAAGCAGGGTCATGGACGAGATGATCCACGCCGGCCCCCAGCGAGAAGAGCACCTTGGCGTTTGTCAGGGCGGCGAGTGACCCCGGCAGATGTTTCCAGCACGCCACGTAGTCGACCGTTGCCGGATCGAAGACCTCACTCGCCGACAGGACCGGGCGTTCCGGCATCAAGCGTCGAAAGCGGTCGATCCAGTCGCGCTCGTTCCAGCCCCGGATGGCGACCAGCAGGCTCACGCAGCGGTCCCTAGCAATCGCTTCGCAATCAACGGACCGATCGTGGCCGGATGGTCCGCAACCTGGTAGGCAGAAAGCACCGCCTGCTCCGCCGCTTCTGCCGTCGCCACATTCCGTGCATGAACCATCGCCAGCGGCTGCCCCTGCACCACCCTTGCACCCAACCCCGCCAGTCCGGTCAGGCCAACCGCCGGATCGATGGGATCAGCCGCCCGCGTGCGCCCACCACCGAGCGACACGACGGCAAGGCCCAGACTCCGACTGTCCACACCGACGACATATCCGTCACCTGTTGCGAGAACCGGACGCATGACAGCGGCATGACCGAGGTGCTTGTCTGGTCGGGACAGCAGATCGGCCGGTCCGCCAAGTGCGGCCACCATCTTTGCGAAGGTCTCTGCCGCCGCTCCTGAGCTGATGGCACGTTCCATCTTCGCCTTGCCTTCAGCCAACGACGCCACAAGCTTGCCGACAAGCAGCATGTCTGCTCCCAGCGCCACTGTCACGGCGTGCAGGCGCGGCTCTCGCCTGGTGCCCGTGAGGTAGTCGATGGCATAGCGCACCTCCACTGCGTTGCCAGCGGCGGACGCCAGTGGTTCGTTCATGTCCGTCAGCAAAGCCGTGGTGGGCAACCCCGCGCCGGTGGCGACCGTCGCCAGGCTCTGCGCCAGTGTCTCAGCATCCTCGAACCGCGCCATGAAGGCGCCCGTGCCGAACTTCACGTCCATCACCAGGCCATGCAAGCCCGCCGCCAGCTTCTTCGAGAGGATCGAAGCCGTGATCAGCGCAATGCTTTCCACCGTCGCCGTTACATCACGGATGGCGTAGAAGCGCTTGTCCGCTGGTGCAAGATCCGCTGTCTGGCCGATGATGGCGCAACCGACCGTGCGGGTGACATTGCGGAACAACGCCTCGTCGGGCTGCGAGACATAACCGGGAATGGCATCGAGCTTGTCCAGCGTGCCGCCGGTGTGGCCCAGCCCCCGTCCGGAGATCATCGGTACATAACCGCCGCAGGCCGCGACAGCCGGAGCCAGCATCAGCGACACCGTGTCGCCCACGCCACCCGTCGAATGCTTGTCGAGCGCCGGACCGGGCAGATCGCGCCAGTCCAGCACCTTACCGGAGTCCCGCATGGCTTGCGTCAGCGCCACGCGCTCGGGCATCGTCATGCCCTTGAAGAACACCGCCATGGCAAATGCCGCAACCTGCCCTTCGGTCACCGATCCATCGGTGAGGCCGCGCACCATGAAGCCAATCTCGGTGGTGCTCAGTACACCGCCATCGCGCTTCCTGCGGATGATTTCCTGCGGCAGCATGGGTCTAGCAGACCTCATCCTGAGCCTGTCGAGGGACAAGGCTCGCGGTTGCAGCAGACACAGGATCATCCTTCGACAGGCTCAGGAAGAGGTTGCGGAGAACCATCAATAAGGCCCCTTCGCGCCTGTCACCATTGCACGCCCCTCGATCACATCGAGAAGCGCCTCGTAGAGGCCGCTGGCACCAAAGCGGAACGTGGTCGGCGAGGCCCAGACCGGCCCCATGGCGTGATCCACAAGACCGAGATAAAGCCCGGCATCCGCCAGCGTGCGGATGCCGCCAGAGGGCTTGAGACCCACCGTGCGTTCCGCAGCCTTGATCGCCTCCAGCATCGTCTTTACGGCCTCGGGTGTGGCGGACACCGGTGTCTTGCCGGTCGATGTCTTGATGAAATCCGCGCCGCACGCGATGGCGATATCGGCCGCTCTGCGCACCATCGCTTGGTCCGGCAACATGCCCGTTTCGAGAATGACCTTGAGGCGGCCCGCATCATCGATCTCGTCACGGACCTCGCCGATCATCGAGCGTACCGTGAGTTCGTCGCCTGCGATCAGGGCCCGATAGGGCATCACCAGGTCGATCTCGTCAGCGCCATCATCGATGGCCTCCGCTGCATCCTCGATGGCGCGCTCCACGTCATCGCCACCTTTGGGAAAATTGATCACGGTGGCGACCCTGACGCCCTTGCCTTTGAGCCTTGCCTTGGCAAGCGTCACGAATTGAGGCCAGATGCAGATCGCCGCGACCGGACCATGCGACGTGAGAGCCTTGTGGATCAGCGCCTCGACATGGTCCTCGCGGCAGCCATCATTCAGGTCGGTCAGATCAAGCAGTTTCAGCGCGCGTCTGGCGTCATCCACATTGGTCATCACAGCCTCCCGATGAAATCGGTCACGACACGCCGCATCGCAGCACCACCAGCCGCAGCGACAGCCTTGGTTTCCTCATGAGAGGGCGATGACCCCTGGATGCCGGCGGCCAGGTTGGTCAGCATCGACATCGCCACCGACTTGAGACCAAAGCGCCGCGCCAGGATCACCTCCGGCACCGTCGACATGCCGACAATGCTGCCTCCCAGCATCCGCGCCATTTTGATCTCTGCGGGCGTTTCGAAACTGGGGCCAGAGAACCAGACATAGACACCTTCGCCAAGCGTGACCTTCTCAGCCTTCGCCGCTGCCTGCATCAGGGCGCGCAATCCAGGATCATAAGCATCGGTCAGCGAGACGAAGCGGGCGTCGTCAGGATCGCCGATCAGCGGATCACGCCCGGAATAGTTGATATGATCGGAGATCAGCGAGATGCTGCCGGGGCCGAGTGTCTCATCGAGCGATCCGGCAGCATTGGTGAACAGCGCCTGTCGGCAGCCAAGCCCGACCAGCGTGGCGACCGGGATGCGCATCACGCCGCTGTCGCCCCTCTCGTAGTAGTGCGAGCGACCGTTGTAAGCGACCACGCGCTTTCCCTTGATGACACCCGCCACAAGCTGCTTGGCATGTCCCGAGACATTGCCCGCGGGAAAGCCCGGAATATCGCCATAGGACACCTTGATCGGGTGCTCGATCTCGTCCGCCAGCGGCCCCAGCCCGGTCCCCAGAACGATACCCAGGTCGAACGGCCCCTTGACGCCGTGCTTGGCCAGCACGGCAACAGCATTGCTGCTTTCAGCAACGGCATGTGCCTGTCTATCGTGAAGTTTGGTCATTCCAGATTGTCCGGTCCGAAAGAGGCGGGAAGAAGCTCGCCCAGCGTGAAGCTGCGGCGAATACCTTCCGGACCTGCCACATGCACCGGCGTGTCGGGTTTGGCAAACTCGCGGAGGCGCTGGCGACAGTTGCCACACGGCGTGCAGAGCTGCCGGCCATCGCCGATCACCAGCGCTTCCCGGATCGCTCGGCCACCACCCAGCACCATGGCCGCGACAGCACCCGCCTCGGCGCATGTCCCGGTGGGATAGGCTGCATTCTCGACGTTGCAGCCCGCATAGACCTTGCCGTCATCCGCAAGGATGGCCGCGCCGACCTTGAAGCGGGAATAAGGCACATAAGCCTGCGCCTGTGCCGCGCGTGCCGCAGTGAACAGGGCTTCGAGAACAGACACGTCAGCGTTCCTTCACATAGGGCAGTCCGGATGCCTTTGGCGGCGTCGCCCTGCCGATGAAGCCCGCCAGAAGCACCACTGTCAGCACATATGGCAAGCCTTGGATGAACTGCACCGGCACCTGGCCGACGCCCGGCAGCGCCACGCCTTGCAAGCGGATCGCCATGGCATCAAGAAAGCCAAACAGCAGGCACGCCGCCAGCGCAGGCCCGGGCCGCCACTTCGCAAAGATGAGCGCCGCCAGCGCGATGAAGCCCTTGCCCGCCGTCATGTGGTTGATGTAGCCCGCACCTTGCGCGATGGAGAGGTAGGCCCCGCCAAGACCGCACAACGCGCCGCAGACCACCACCGATAGATAGCGAAGCTTTACCACCGAAATACCGGCGGTATCGACCGCCGCAGGGTTCTCACCAACCGCACGCAGCCGCAGGCCGAAGCGCGTCTTCTGGAGCACCCACCAGGTCAGCGGCACGGCGAGGAACGCTAGCCAGACCAAGGCGTTGTGTCCGGACAGAAGCTGCTTGTAGATGCCTCCCAGCACGGGAATGCCGCTGACGGCATCGGCAAAGGGCAGGTCGATCGGCAGGAAGCGCTGCGCCTGACTGACCGGCGGTGTGCGTCCACCCTCGCGGTACCAGGCATTGCCCAGCACCGCTGCAAGCCCCGCCGCAAGCACGTTGATCGCCACGCCGGATACGATCTGGTTGCCACGCTGCGAAATCGCGGAATAGCCATGCACGAGCGAGAGCATGATGGACACTGCCATTCCCGCCAACAGGCCCAGGACCGCACTGCCCGTGCTGATCGCCACCACGGCAGCCGCAAAGGCCGAACCCAGCATCTTGCCCTCGAGACCGATATCGACGACGCCTGCCCGTTCGGACCACAGGCCAGCCAGGCAGGCGCAGATCAGCGGAACCGCGAGACGCACGGTCGATGCCAGGACTTGCAGGGTGATGTCGAAAAACTCCATCATGCTGCCTGCTGCTTGAAGAACCGCGCGAGGGGCCGTTTGAACGCATATTCCAACGCGCCCGCAAAAAGAATGACGAAACCCTGGATGACCATGATCATGTCCCGCGTGATCGAGGGCTTGTCGAAGGACAGCTCCGTGCCGCCCTGATAGAGAATGCCGAACAGGAACGCCGCCAGCACCACGCCGACAGGATGCGCACGACCCATCAGCGCGACGGCGATGCCGACAAAGCCCGCGCCGGCGGAAAACTCCAGCAGCAGGCGATGCTGCACGCCCATGATCTCGTTGACTGCCAGCATCCCGGCAAGGCCACCTGAAATCGCCATGGTGATGATGGTGATCCGCGCGGGCGATATCCCGGCATAGACAGCCGCACTCGGCGATGATCCCACCACCCGGATCTCGTAGCCGAGCCGCGTGTGCCAGACCAGCAGCCAGACCGCAACGGCACTCAGCAACGCCAGCAGGAAGGAGATATTCAGCGGCGTGCGCGGAAAGCTGATCCCCAGCGCACCCAGGAACACATGCATCGGAGCCGCCACGGCATGGGCCGCGATATTGCGGGTTTCCGGCGCCATCGAGCCCGGGCGGCCCATCACATTCACCAGCAGATAGACCATGAGTGTGGCCGCGATGAAATTGAACATGATGGTGGTGATCACCACATGGCTGCCCCGTCTGGCTTGCAGATAGCCCGGCAGGAAAGCCCAGGCCGCGCCTGCCAATGCTGCACCCAGCACGCCCATCGGCACCAGCAGGATGCCGGGCAGAAATTCAAGATTAAAGCACAACAGCACCACGCCAAGCCCGCCAAGCGTCGCCTGGCCTTCGCCGCCGATATTGAACAATCCGGCTTGGAAGGCGATGGCGACGGCCAGACCCGTGAAGATGAAGCTCGTGGTGTAATAGAGCGTGTAGCCCCAGCCCGCCTTCGATCCCAGCGCACCCTTGAACAGCAGCCAGATTACTTCGATCGGATTTTCGCCGATGGCCAGCACCACAAGGCCGGAGACCGCGAATGCCGTGGCCACGGTGAGCAGCGGCACCAGCGCGACATCCGCCCAGCGCGGGAGTTCGACGGGAGCGCTCATCGGGAGGTACGAAATGGAGTCTGCACGGGCGTTGTGCGTCTTTCGAGGATCGCCTCTGGCTCGCACCTCAGGATGAGGAGCGGAGCGCCTTGCACAACGATCCTCATCCTGAGGTGCGCAGCGAAGCGAAGCCTCGAAGGACGCACAACGCTGATACCATTCCCCATCACGCCGCCTCCGCCATGACACCGGCCATCAGCAGCCCCAGTTCCCGCTCATTGGTCTGCGACGCCACCCGCTCGCCCGTGATCCTGCCGCCGCAAATCGTGATGATACGGTCCGACAGGCTCATGATCTCGTCCAGCTCCACCGATACCAGCAAGATCGCCTTGCCCGCGTCACGCATAGCGATGATGCGCTTGTGAATGAACTCGATGGCACCGATATCGACGCCTCGCGTGGGCTGGCCGATGAGCAGCACCACGGGATCGCGCTCCATCTCGCGCGCCAGCACGATTTTCTGCTGGTTGCCGCCCGAGAACTTGGAGCTGCGCAGGTCTGGCAAAGGCGGCCTGACGTCATAGGCCTCCATCTTCGCTCTCTGGTCCTGCGCCACCGCACCGTGATTCATGAGGAAACCGCGCATGAAACGGCCCTCCCCGTGATGGCCCAGGATACCGCTCTCCGCCGCGTCGAACGGCAGCACGAGGCCGCAGCGATGGCGGTCCTCCGGCACGTGGAACAACCGCAAAGATCGTTGCACGCGCGGATCGGGATGGGTGACATCAACTGCGACACCGTCCACGCTGATGGACCCCGTCGCCTTGCGCATCCCGGCCAGCGCCTCCAGCAGCTCGCTCTGCCCATTGCCGGAAACACCCGCGATGCCGACCACCTCTCCTGCCCTGATCTGGAAGGAGGCGCGGTCAAGCCGCGTCACGCCCATGCCATCACGTACCGTGAGATCCTTGACGTCGAGCAGCACCCGGCCCGGGTTGGCCGGGCCTTTCTCGACCGTCAGCAGCACACGCCGCCCCACCATGGCTTCGGCGATCTCGGCTGGCGAGGTCTTTGCGGTCTCCAACGTGGTGATCATCTCGCCGCGCCGCATCACCGAGACCTTGTCGGTGGCGTGCATGATCTCGCGCAGCTTGTGGGTGATCAGAATCACGGTCTTGCCCTGCGCCTTGAGGGCTTTCGTCAGGGCGAAAAGCTGGTCGGCCTCGGCCGGCGTCAGCACCGCCGTCGGTTCGTCGAGAATCAGGATATCCGCACCGCGATAGAGCGCCTTGATGATCTCCACCCGCTGCTGCAAGCCAACCGTCAGGTTGCCGACGATGGCATCGGGATCAACCGTCAGCCCATAGCGCTCGCCCAGTTCCTTCAGGGCCGAGCGTGCCTGATCCTCGCCCTTGGCCAGCAGGGCACCCCCTTCCGCCCCGAGGATGACATTTTCCAGCACGGTCATGTTCTCGACCAGCATGAAATGTTGATGCACCATGCCGATACCGTGGCTGATCGCGTCCTGCGACGAGCGGATGCGCACAGGTTTTCCCTTGATGAGGATTTCGCCGGTGTCGGCCTCGTAGAAGCCATAGACGATCGACATCAGCGTGGATTTGCCCGCGCCGTTCTCGCCCACGATGCCGTGAACGGAGGCCGCATCGATACGCAAGCTGACATCGTGGTTGGCGCGCACCGTGCCAAAGCGCTTGCTGATGCCGATGAGTTCGATGGCGGGAGTCATTGAATCATACAATCAATCCTCCGGCAGACCTCATCCTGAGCCTGTCGAAGGATGCGCCAGAGAACACCGGAACCGCAGACCTCAATCCTTCGATACGCTCAGAATGAGGTCTGCTGAACATATCCCCTCACTGCACCGGGCAGGCTGAGTTGCTCATGTAGTCATGCACCTTCACGGCACCCGACTTGATGTCATTGGCAGCCTTGTCCACCGCAGCCTGCATTTCAGCCGTCACCAGCGCCTTGTTGTTGTCATCCATGGCGTAGCCCACACCATCCTGCGCCAGGCCATAGACGGTGACTCCCGGCGTCCATTTGCCATTCTTGGCATCCATGAAGTTGGAATAGACCGCGACATCCACGCGCTTGAGCATGGAGGTCAGCACCCGGCCGGGATGCATACCGTTCTGATTGCTGTCGACACCGATGCCGAGCTTGCCTGCATCTGCCACCGTGCGCAGCACGCCCACACCCGTGCCGCCGGCCGCGTGGTAGATCACGTCCGCGCCGCGATCCAGTTGCGACTTCGCCAATTCCGCGCCCTTGGCGGGATCGTTGAAGGCAGCGCCCGTGGTGCCGGTCATGTTCTGGATGATTTCGGCGCCAGGCTTTGCCGCCTTGACGCCCTGCACGTAACCACAGGCGAATTTGCGGATCAGCGGAATGTCCATGCCACCGATGAAGCCGACCTTGTTCGACTTGGAGGCGAGAGCCGCCATCATGCCGACAAGGTAGCTGCCCTCATGCTCGGTGAAGAGCGAGGAGCGCACGTTGGGCGCATCGATCTTGCTGTCGATGATGGTGAAGCGGGTGTTGGGAAATTCCTTGGCGACCTTTTCCAGTGTCGTGCCGAAGGAGAAGCCGACGACGAGCACGGGATTGTGCCCATCGCGGGCAAAACGCTGGATGGCCTGCTCGCGCTGCGCATCATTGGTGATCTCGAAATCGCGGTAGTCGATGCCGGTTTCCTTCTTGAACTTCTCGAGGCCGTTATAGGCAGCCTCGTTGAACGACTTGTCGAACTTGCCACCCCGATCAAACACGATGGCGGGCTTGAGCTCCTGTGCCCAAGCCTGTCCGATATTGGCGGCTCCGCCAAGCATCGCAACCATGACGGTCGCCAGAATTCCGGTTTTCATATGCTGTCTCCCTGATACAAAGCCATGCCGCGATCTCTCGTTTCGGCAGGTTCGATCCGGAGTTTGGCACGCCCGTTCGCAACTGCAAAGCCCGTGGAAGGGTCGCAGATGAACTTTTCGACACGCAACAGTGAAGGCTGCTGTGCTTCCGATGTGGCCCGTGAAGCACTATCTTGATGGCCTACACAGGAGCGACCACCATGTTCTTCCTCAGAAAGAAAGCCGAAATGCCCCGCGCCGAAGACGCATTGCAGGGACGCTCAACAGCGATTTCCACAGCGGAACGCCATTTCGTCAACGACGCCCCCCTCAAAGGGCCCTATCCCACCGGATCACGCCAGATCATTTTCGGACTTGGCTGTTTCTGGGGTGCGGAGCGCAAGTTCTGGCAGTTGGGCAAGGGCATTGTCGTGACCGCGGTGGGGTATGCAGCCGGTTTCACGCCAAATCCGACTTACGAGGAAGCGTGTTCGGGACGCACTGGCCACAACGAAGTTGTGCTTGTGGTCTATGATCCCACGACAATCAGTCTGGATCAGCTCCTCAAGACCTTCTGGGAAAGCCATGATCCCACGCAAGGGATGCGACAGGGCAACGACATTGGTACGCAGTATCGCTCTGGCATCTATGCACCTGACGCGGACCAGTTGGCCGCCGCGATGGCATCCAAGGCAACTTATCAGGCCATGCTGAGCAAGGCGGGGCTGGGCCAGATCACCACTGAAATTCTCGCCGCGCCGCCCTTTTATTTTGCCGAGGATTATCATCAGCAATACCTCGCCAAGAATCCTGGCGGCTATTGCGGCCTTGGCGGCACAGGCGTGAGTTGCCCCGTGGGTGCAGGGCAGCCCGCTTGATTCTCGACCAGGCCTGGCGGGTTGCACCGCCCGCTCACCCCAACCATGCCACCAGTCCAGCGACCAGGAACGGAAATGGCAGTGAAACCACCATGCGGATGATCACAAAGCGCATCGGCATGGTGGGAACCTCCCACACCAGCACGCGGTTGATGGTGTAAAGCGACCACCCCGTGACGAAGGCCATGACTTGCGGCAGTCCGGCCCCTGCCTTCAATGCTGCAGCACCCAATGCGAAACCGACAACCGGGCCACCCGGCGTCAGTGCCCCAGCCAATGCCGCAACCGCAACACCCCCAGCGCCTGTGGAAGGCCCCAGCCACTGAGTCACGAGCTCCTGCGGCATTGCCCGGGCGATATAACCTGCGCCGATGACGCCTACGGCGAGCCGCGGCAACAGATGCAGGAAATCGCGCGTGGCTTCCCTCAGGCCCGCCCTTGCAGTGCCATCCTGCCTGCGGTGGGCAAGAACCAGCAACCAGAGCGCGATGCCCGCAAGCAGGGCCGAGAACAGGATGATGATCACGCGCCCTCTTTCGCCTCGGGGAACAGCCGGTCCGCGAAGCGCGCGAGCGCGCCCGCCACCACCGGCACGGCCAGGGACACCGTCATCCGCAACACCACGATATCCGGCCCGAAGAACGGCATTTCCCAGATGATGGCACGGTTGACACCCAGCAACAGCCACCCCGTGACGAAGGCCACGGCTGCGCCCCTGTCGGCACCGATCAGCAGGAATGCACCCGCCAGTGGAAAGATCGTGAAGGGGCCACCAGGAAACACTGCACCAACAGCCGAGGCGATCAGCAGGCCCTTGAGACCCGATCCCTCGCCCACCCAGCGCACGATCAGCTCACGTGGCACCAGCAGGCGCACCAGCGCACCGATCAGGCAGCCCGCGGCAACTTTGGGCAGGATGGTTGCGAAGAGCGCCAGGTCTTCAAAGAAAATGGCGCGAAACGCTTCCCACCCCTCCTGCAGATAGACGTGGATGCCCGCTGCGACGGACAAGCCGACGACCAGGATGAGAGCCCAGTCAAAGAGCGGGCGCTTGCGGGTTGAATTCATCATGCGGGACAACAGCTCACGCCGCACACTATGCCATGAGTCGCGGGGGATCGAGCAAGCGCCAAGTGCTTCTCCCTCGGGGGGAAGCTGGCAGGTGGAGCCTGACTGATGAGGGCGAAACACCAACCGTTGTGGCTCGCCCTCATCCGCCCCTCAGGCGCGGGGCACCTTCTCCCGCGGGGAGAAGGGACGTTCCACTTACACCGGCTGGCTTTCCATCACGGAGGCGGCGGCAGCGTCGATATGCGCCACCAAGTCGCCATCAAGTTTCAGGCCCGAGGCAAGATCAGCCAGGAACGTGGCTTCATCGTCGGTGTCCGGATCAACCGCCAGGCGGGCCGCCGTGTAAATCTGCGCCGCCATCTCGGGGCTTGACGACATCTGCGCCAAACCAGCGGCATCCAACGGATTGGCGAATTCGTGCTCGAGGAAGCCGGAGGCTTCATCATCCAGGCCTGCCTGCTTGAGATTGCCTAGAATACGGGCGCGCTCAGTATCGTCGATCTCGCCATCGGCCGCAGCAGCAGCGATCATCGAACGTACCATCAGCAAGGCACGTTCATTGTCGTCGCCATCACCTTCGGCATAGCCCGAACCGGACGGAGCAGCCAGCACGGGCTCCCCGAAGGATGTCAGGGCCTTGCCTCCCTGATAATTCTGATAGGCCTTGTAGGCGAGGCCGCCGACCAGTGCCACGCCACCGAGCTTGGCGGCCGTCCCAAGGATGGAGCGCCCCGCGCTTGTTCCGAGCGCCAGGCCTGCCACGCCGCCCAGCGCGAGGCCACCGGCATTGCCCTGGAGAAAGCCCTTGGCCTGTTCGGCAAGGCCCGCATAGTTACCGGTGCGAATGGCTTCCTGTGCTTGTGCGACCGCATCTTTGAGGTTGCCCTGCAACCCACCAGCCATGGTCTGCGCACCCTGCGCTGCATCCTGCGCCTTGCCCTGCAAACCACCCAGCACATTGCCGATCATGCCACCCAGCCCACCTTGCTGGCCAGTCTGCTGGCCAGCGCCGAGCACCATGTTGAGAAGGGATTTTGCGTCGAACATTCTGTCGCTCCATGTTGAGGCTAAGCCCCGTTGGCATGTCTATGTGTCAACGGGATGGCATTTGCGCAAGCTGAACACAGGATTTTGTCACGACTCAGGCCTCAAGCCGATCAGACCGGCAATGCGGTGCTTTCCTTCAGCGTTTCTAGCACGATTTCGGAGCGTACGCGGTCTACGCTGTCATGCGGCAGCAGCCTGTCATTGATCAGGATGGAGAGGTCTTTCAGGCTTCGCACGACGATCTTCAGGAGATAATCGGAATCTCCTGTCAGCGCATGAGCCTCGAGGATTTCCGGCGTCTGTTGCACCAATTCCGCGAAACGCCGGGAGTTCTCGGGCGAATGCGCCGCAAGCGCGACGTGGACGAACACCCTCACGCCAAATCCCAGCTTCTCCAAGGACAGACGAGCGGAATATCCCTCGATGAAACCATCATTTTCGAGTTGCTGGCGACGCCGCGATATCTGGGAGGGCGACAGGCCGACATCGCCAGAGATTTCTTGGTTGGTCCGTGCGCCATTCAGCTGAATTGCCTTGAGTATCTTGCGGTCAAATTGATCCATGCGCATGAAAATAGCATACTATCGAGTATAGTGCATATTATATGTATTCCTATTTTCAATCCGAGGTGCAATTGCAAACACGGTGCATGTCATCTGTGGCAAGTTCGACAAAGGTTCATCACTTGCTTCAAAGGAAACATTGCCATGGGACCATTCCCGTTCGATGCCGCGCCCGCCGCGATCACTGCCGACAATCCCATGGGGACGGATGGTTTCGAGTTCGTCGAATTTGCGCATCCAGATCCCGCCGAACTCGACCGGGCCTTTCGCCTCATGGGCTTCGTACCGGTGGCAAAGCACCGCTCCAAGGATGTCACGCTCTACCGCCAGGGTGATGTGAACTATGTGGTCAATGCCGAGCCTGACAGCTTTGCTCAAGGGTTCGCCCGCGAGCACGGCCCCTGCGCCTGCGCCATGGCCTTTCGCGTGGTGGATGCGAAGGCTGCCTACGAGCGGGCCATCGCGCTGGGCGCGGAACCTTTTGTTGGCACGGTAGGGCCGATGGAGCTGTCGATTCCCGCCATCCGTGGCATCGGTGGTTCACTGCTCTACTTCGTCGATCGTTACGCCAACCACCCTGTGAACAAGGGTTCGATCTGGGATATCGATTTCGTCTGGACATATGTGGCCTCAGGGAAGATTTTGCCTGATCCGCACCCCGAGCCTGCCGGGCTGCATTATCTCGACCACCTCACCCACAACGTTCATCGCGGGCGCATGGACCATTGGGCATCCTTTTACGAGAGGCTCTTCAACTTCCGGGAAATCCGCTTCTTCAACATCGAGGGCAAGTTGACGGGATTGATCTCCCGCGCCCTGACTTCGCCTTGCGGCAAGATCCGCATTCCGATCAACGAAAGCCTGGATGACAAATCGCAGATCGAGGAATACCTGCGCCAGTACAAGGGCGAAGGTATCCAGCACATCGCCTGCGGGTCGCGCGATCTTTATGCGACGGTCGAGACCCTGCGCGCCAATGGCCTGCCCTTCATGCCTTCGCCGCCCGCGACCTACTACGCCATGGTCGAGGCCCGGTTGCCCGGCCACGGCGAGGACATCGCCCGTATGCAGGCCAATGGTGTGCTGATCGATGGTGAAGGCGCCGTGGCGCTTGGCTCAAAGGAGGGCCGCATGTCGAAAGTGCTGCTGCAGATTTTTTCCGGCACGCTGCTGGGGCCGATCTTCTTCGAGTTCATACAGCGCAAGGGTGACGATGGTTTTGGCGAGGGCAATTTCCGCGCCCTGTTCGAATCGATCGAGGAGGACCAGATCCGCCGGGGTGTCCTTTCGCTCGATGCGGCGGAGTAATTCTCCGCCAGCCGGTTGACCCAAATCCCTGATCACCGTACCGGACGATGATCAGGGAGCGACAAGCGATGGCCAAAACCGCAGCGACAAAAACCAAAACGACAGCGGCATCCAAAAAGGCACCAGCGAAGAAGGCTGTGGCCAAAACTGCAGCCAGGCGCGACCTCGTGCGCGTGAAGGCAGGCGACTTCACATTCCTGGCACGGCTGGAACTGGATGCCGCGCCCAAGACCTGCAAGGCTTTCATCAAGGCGCTGCCGTTCAAGAGCAGCTTCGTGCATGTTCGCTGGAGTGGCGAGGGTGTGTGGGTGCCGCTTGGTGAGCGGGATTTCGGTGTCGGCTATGAAAACCACACCAGCTTTCCCGCACCGGGTCACATGCTGCTCTACCCAACCGGCATCAGCGAAACCGAATTGATCATGGCCTATGGCGGCGTGCGTTTCGCCTGCAAGATGGGTCAGCTCGCGGGCAACCACTTCCTGACCATCGTCGAGGGCAACGAAAACCTCGCTGCTCTCGGCAAAGCCTGCCTCTGGAAGGGCGCCCAGACGCTGAGCATCGACTGGGCCTGATTGACCCACCGTTCTGACGGAAGAAAACCCTGAATCCGCCCCGTTTCAGGTGACAGTCTTGACTTGTCATATTTGTTCTATATGTGTTCTTTTATTCCATATATGTTCTCATTGGAGGGCACGCCAATGTCACTGGGTATCACGCAATCGCTTGCAGCCTTTCGCCGGGATTTCATCGGCAGCGCCATCGATCCAGATCTTCGGCGGGGCCGGGGGGCGGTGACCAATGCGGGGGGCCGCTACGAACGCCTGACGCATCAGGCGGAAGACGATGGCTGGGGCAGCATGGAGCTTTCAACACCCTTCAAGACAGAGGTGACGACCGAAAAGGCGCGGACGATCATCACCCGTAACGATTCGCCCGATCTGTCCTTCGACCGATCCGTGAACCCGTATCGGGGCTGCGAACATGGCTGCGCCTATTGCTTTGCGCGCCCTACCCACGCCTATATGGGCCTGTCGCCGGGTCTCGACTTCGAAAGCAAGCTGTTCGCCAAGGTCAATGCGGCAGCCCTGCTGGAACAGGAGCTCTCCGCGCCAGGCTATGAGCCACGCACCTTGGCGATAGGCACCAACACGGACCCCTACCAGCCCATCGAGAAGACCCATCGGATCATGCGCGGCGTGATGGAGGTGTTGTCCAGGCGCAATCATCCCGTCGGCATCGTGACGAAATCTGCCCTGGTTGTGCGCGATATCGACCTTCTGGCCCCAATGGCGGCGAAGGGGCTGGCCAAGGTTGCGATCTCGATCACCACGCTCGACCGCAAGCTCTGCCGCGAGCTTGAGCCGCGCGCCGCAACGCCGGAGAAGCGGCTGGAAACGGTGCGACAACTCAGCCAAGCGGGCATCCCGGTAACTGTTCTGGTGGCCCCTGTGATCCCCGGCATCAACGACAGCGAGATCGAGGCAATCCTGGATGCGGCCCGCAAGGCCGGGGCAACGGAAGCAGGCTATGTCGTTTTGCGCCTGCCGCTTGAAGTGCGCGACATCTTTCGGGAATGGCTGATGGACCATGCGCCGGGCAAGCTGCGCCATGTCATGTCGCTCGTGCAATCGACCCGGGGCGGCAAGGACTATGATTCGCGCTTCGGCTTGCGGCAGACCGGTACAGGGCCCTTCGCCTGGATGATCGGACGGCGATTCGAGATCGCGGCGGAAAGGCTGGGTTTCAACCGCAAGCGGCTGAAACTGAAGACCGACCTGTTCGTCAAGACAACACGCTCCGGCGATCAGCTCTGTCTTCTGTGACCAGGCATGGTACCGGCATTCACCCTGCCTGGAGCCACTCGCCTACCGCCCCGGCGCTCCAAACAGCCATGCACCGACCAGGCGAAACACTATCGCCATGGCAACGAGCATCACAAGCATGATGGCGATGGTGCGCCATGTCATTGGCGATTTCACCGCCTGCTGAAGGGTGACAGGCGGCTTCTGCAAACCTCCCGAAATCAGGCTGTTCGCATGGCTGGTGTCGTTCGCGGGGGCCAGCGGCAAGCCTCCGGGCAATTCGGGCCGCTGCCCGTCACCACGCCGCAGCAGATCCTCCGCCAATCGCCGATAGGTTGCGATTCGCCTTGGCAACCGTTCGGCCAGGATGAAGGCCGCTGTTTCATGCCCATCCGGATCGCGCCCATGGGTCGCCAGGAAGGCGATCAGCCAATCCCGCTTGTTCTGCTTGTAGAGCGAATAGGCGAGCAGCCCCGTCACGTCGCTCTCATCCTTCACCAGCAGTTCGAAGAGCGGATTGCGCCTGGCTTCGGCTGGCAGGGAATCGGAGACCGACATGGGAGGGGTGTCGACGCGGGGCAGGCGGATGCGCGATACGGTCTCGGCCAACCTGTCGGGAGCGGGTTCACCTGCACTCGCGGCCATGGGTCACCTCCTCACCAGCTATCGTTCCTGCCATGATGCAGCGAAGCACTGCGCACCATCCTTATCGGGTTTGCCCGTTCCTGGGGCAAGTATGCAACAGATGTGTCTGTTCGACATGGAGACGGGAAGAGCGATGAGTGGTCAGGAGCGGGTCGCTGGTGTTGACGAGGCGGGACGAGGCCCACTGGCAGGGCCCGTTGCAGCCGCCGCTGTCATTCTCGATCCCTGGCGATTGCCCATGACCCTGGGTGATTCCAAGGCGCTGTCCGCGGCGCAGCGGGACATTGCCTTCGCCGAAATCCTGGAAAAAGCCATCGCCGTCTCCTTCGCGCTCCTGCCACCTCTTGAGATCGACCGCCTCAACATCCGTGGCGCGACGCTGGAAGCCATGCGCCGTGCTGTTGCTGGCCTCGCGGTTGCGCCAGACCGCGTGATCATCGATGGCAAGGATGTTCCGCCAGGCTTGCGCTGCCCGGGCCGCGCAATCATCGGCGGGGATGCGCTGGAGCCTGCGATCAGCGCCGCATCGATCGTGGCCAAAGTCATGCGTGATCGTCTCATGCTGCGCCTTGGCCGCGAATGCCCCGCCTATGGCTTCGAGATCCACAAGGGCTATGGCACGGTCAAGCACCGCACGGCCATCACCGCCCATGGTGGTCTTGTCCATCACCGGCGTTCCTTCGCGCCGTTCAAAAACGGCACAGCCTGAATTTCAGGCGTTAAACCTCACCTTCACCCTAAGCAGTCCATAACGCAGATGTCTGTTGCGTAACTGGTGTGCGTCAATGCGTTTAGCGCCTGCTGGAGCCATCGACCCGAAGACCCGGATTCAGGTATTGCGTACCGGGCCTTCGGCGACGGCTTCGTCTCCCTCATCTCCCCTGGCTCTGGCCGATGCGCTGGACCGCATTCTGGTGGGTGATTGCATCGAGAGCCTCAGGCGCTTGCCAACCGGCTCCATCGATCTCATCTTCGCGGATCCCCCCTACAATCTCCAGCTCGAGGGTCTGCTCACCCGGCCTGACGCCAGCATCGTCGATGCCGTCGATGATGACTGGGACAAGTTCGACTCCTTCGCAGATTACGACACCTTCACCCGCGCCTGGCTGGCGGAATGCCGCCGCGTCCTCAAACCAAATGGCACGCTGTTCGTCATCGGCAGCTACCACAACATTTTCCGCGTTGGCACCGCATTGCAGGATCTGGGCTTCTGGATGCTCAACGACATCATCTGGCGCAAGGCCAACCCGATGCCGAATTTTCGGGGACGGCGCTTTACCAATGCCCATGAGACGATGATCTGGGCCAGCCGCGACGCCAAGGCGAAGGGCTACACCTTCAATTACGATGCGCTGAAAGCCGGCAACGAGGATTGCCAGGTCCGCTCGGACTGGTTTCTGCCGCTCTGCACCGGCGGCGAGCGCCTGAAGGGCGATGATGGCGCGAAGGCGCATCCGACTCAAAAGCCCGAAGCGTTGCTGGCGCGGATTCTGATGGCGGCCTCCAACCCCGGTGATGTGGTGCTGGATCCCTTTTTCGGCACGGGCACGACCGGTGCCGTCGCCCGCAAGCTCGGTCGTCATTTCATCGGCCTTGAGCGCGATCTCGGCTACGTCGCGCACGCCGAAAAGCGCATCGCGGCTGCGCAGCCGACACCGCCCGAACTGTTGCTGGCGCCCGCAGCCAGGCGCGAGGAACCACGCGTGGCCTTCTCCGCGATCATCGAGGGCGCGTTGCTGGTGCCCGGCGCCGTGCTGACAGACGCCAAGCGCCGCCACCAGGCCGTGGTCCGCCCGGATGGCACAATCATCGCCAACGGCATTGTCGGCTCGATTCACAAGATCGGGGCCTTGGTGCAGGGGCTTCCGGCCTGCAACGGCTGGACATTCTGGCACCACGACCGCGCTGGCAAGCCCGAGCCCATCGATACGCTCAGGTCGCAGTATCGTGTGGCCATGGCCAGGGCCGCCTGAAAACGGTCAGATAAAGCTCATGGGGTCGACATCGACCGCCACCTTGATGCCACCGCGCGGCTTGGGACCATTTGCCAGCATGGAGCGCAGGAAACCCTGGAGGTCATTCTCGCGCGGCCCACGTGTCAGCAGCCTGAAGCGATACTTGCCACGGATGAGAGCGATCGGCGCTTCCGCCGGACCCAGCAACGACAGGTCCGCCCAGCGTGGCTCCTGCCCTGATTCCAGCAGGTGCAAGCCGGCACGCGCCAGGGATCGGGCGTGGCTTTCGGCCGCGTTTTTGTCAGGACCGGATATGACAATCGCGGCCAGACGGCCAAAAGGCGGCAGCCGAGCCGCCCGTCGCATGGCGATTTCCTCCGCGTAGAAGCGTTCTGTATCACCCGAAAGGATGGCTTTCATCACGGGATGGCCCGGATCATGGGTCTGGATCAGCCCGCGCCCCGCAACATCGCCCCGTCCGGCCCGACCCGTTACCTGCTGCAACAGCTGGAACGTGCGTTCGGCGGCCCGCGGATCACCACTGCTCAGGCCAACATCGGCATCGACCACGCCAACCAGCGCAAGGCCTGGGAAATTATGACCCTTGGCGACAAGCTGCGTGCCGATGATCAGTTGGAACTCGCCAGCCGCGACCGCGTCCAGCTCCCGTTTCAACCGTTCGGTTCCACCTGGAAAATCCGAGGAGAGCACGATGCTGCGCACGCCCGGAAAGGTGATCGCCGCCTCCTCAGCCAGCCGTTCCACCCCGGGGCCACAGACCGTCAGACTGTTTTCAGTGCCGCAGGCCTCGCACCGCAGCGGCGTGCGTTCGGTGTGGCCACAGTGATGGCAGACCAGGGCACGGCGGAAGCGGTGCTCCACCAGCCAGGCGCTGCATTGCGTGCATTGCCAACGGTGGCCGCAATGGCGACAGAGCGTCAGCGGCGCATAGCCTCTTCGGTTGAGGAAGAGGAGCGCTTGGTGGCCTGCCGCCAGGGTCTGCGTGACAGCCGCCTTCAACGGCGCGGAAATCCAGCTGCCGGGCCGCATGGGATGCGCCTTGAGGTCGATGGCCGCAAGATTCGGCAGCACGCTGCCTCCGAAGCGCTCTTCCAGGCGGACATGGGCATAGCGACCGCTGGCCGCGTTCACCCGGCTTTCCACGGAGGGCGTGGCGGAGGCGAGCACGACGGCACAGCCCTCGATGCGCCCGCGCACCACGGCCATGTCCCGCGCATGATAGTGTACGCCGTCTTCCTGCTTGTAGGCCTGCTCATGCTCCTCATCGATGATGATGAGCCCCAGTCTGGCGAAGGGCAGGAACAGCGCAGAACGCGCGCCCACCACGACCTTGGCCTCGCCTGCCGCAACGGCGCACCAGAGCCTGTCTTTCTTCGTGCCGCTCACGCCGGAATGCCATTCCGCAGGCTTGACGCCGAAGCGCAGCTCGAAGCGAGCCAGAAACTGCGCGGTCAGCGCGATCTCAGGCATCAGGATGAGCACCTGCGTGTCGCGGCGCACCGCTTCTGCAACGGCCTCGAAATAGACCTCCGTCTTGCCCGACCCCGTGATGCCTTCCAGCAAGCTGACCGTGAAGGTAGACCCGGCCACGGCGGAAACCAGCGCCGCCGCCGCTTCGGACTGACTGGCGCTCAACGCCGGCAGCGCATGATCTGGCTCTGGCCTTGGCGCCACGCTCTCAGGCGGCAGGGCCACCGCCTCCATCACCTGGGCATCCACCAGCGCATCAATGACGCCTGTGGACACACCTGCCAGACGGGCAAGATCGCTCTTGGCAAAGGCGAAGCCACCCTGCGCGGCCAGGATCACGCGGCTGCGCGCATCCGTCAGCTTGGCTGGATGGTTGCCGGTGAGGCGCACGCCGTAGCGCGGCTTTTGCGCGCTCGCGGCTTCCGGATCACGAATCGCCATGCGCGCCACCATGCCCTTAGAGGCGAGCGTGTAATTGGCGATCCAGTCGACGAAGCGGCGGAGATTGGCTGACACCGGTGGCCAATCGTGCCGGGCAATCACGGCCTTCAGGTTGCTGCCACTGCCCGCGGGCGAATCGGGGTCGCGGTCCCAGACAACACCGATGGTCTCGCGCGTGCCAAGCGGCACGGTGACCAGATCACCCGGCGACAGCGAAAGCTCTGGCGAAACGCGGTAGCTGTAGGCTTTGTCGAGGGCAAGCGGCAGCAGCACATCCACCACGGATGAAGCGCTTTCTGTCAAATCCTCGGGATGCAGTGTTTCGGTCATGATTCCGTCGATTGGGCTTCATGGAGCTTTAAGCCCAATCGGCGACATTGGGCCATGCTGATTTCACCAGACATCGTCATGGCTTCCCGCAACTGGCTTGGCCACCTCGCCACCGAGCGGCGCTTGGCTGCAGGCACGCTGGAAGCTTATGGCCGCGACACACGCCAGTTCTTCACCTTTCTGGCGGGCTATCTGGGCGCTGCGCCCGCGCTCCCCGCGCTCAAGACATTGAAGCCCGCCGACATCCGCGCCTTCATGGCGGAGCGTCGTCGCGCGGGCATCGAGAGCCGCACGCTGATGCGCCAGCTGGCGGCACTCCGGTCGCTGTTCCGTTATCTTGAACGCGAGGGGCAGGCCGTCGCCTCGCCTTTTTCCGCGGTGCGCAGCCCGCGCCTTGCCAAGGGCCTGCCCAAGCCCCTGCCTCCCCAGGCAGCCCGTGCCTTGACTGATGCCGATCTGAGAGCAGGCGAGGCCCGGCCGCAATGGGTTCTGGCAAGGGACGCTGCGGTGCTGTCACTGCTCTATGGGTCAGGCTTGCGCATTGCCGAGGCGCTGTCGCTGCGCCGCAAGGATGCGCCGGATGGACGCGATGGCCTCACGGTCACCGGCAAGGGCAACAAAATGCGCGGCGTGCCGGTGCTGCCGCAGGTGTCGAAGCTGATCGAGGATTATCTCGCGCTCTGCCCCTATGTCTTGCCGCCGGAAGGTCCGCTGTTCGTGGGCCAGAAGGGGGGACCGCTCAGCCCCAGGATCATCCAGCTCGCTATGGCCTCTCTCAGGGGTGCCCTTGGCCTACCGGAAAGCGCCACGCCACACGCGCTGCGCCATTCCTTCGCTACGCATCTGCTGGGGCGGGGTGGCGACCTCCGGACTATCCAGGAACTGCTGGGCCATGCCTCGCTGTCGAGCACGCAGATCTACACGGCGGTGGACATGAACCGGCTGATGGCGAGCTACCGGGCCGCACATCCCAGGGCTTAACCACCGAGTCGTAAGTCACTCCGGTGCGCCCGTCGTCAATGCCAGCGCGTGCAGCACGCCGCCCATGTTGCCCTTCAGCGCGGCATAGACCATCTGGTGCTGGCGCACCTTGGGCAGGCCCTTGAAGGCGGGTGAAATGACAGTCGCTGCGTAGTGGTCGCCATCGCCGGCCAGATCCTTGATCTCGACCGTGGCATCCGGGATGCCATCCTTGATCATGCGCTCGATATCAGCGGCGGCCATGGGCATTGAGATTGGTCCTTCGCAAGGGTTCAAAAGCACTGCATCGTCGTTTTGCGTCCTTCGAGGCTCGCTTCGCTCGCACGACGCCAAAGCAACACTCTAACGCATATAACTCGGCAGCCAGCCCTCATGGGCCGTACGCAACTCATCGAGTGATATGGGCGTCTCGCCGGGCAGCGTCAACGATTGCCCTGCGGTCACACCCAGGAACCGCACTGGCACGCCCGCTCTCGCGGCCTCTGCCGTGATCCTTGTAGCTTCGGCTTCGCTGGCGGAAACCACATACCGCGCCTGGTCCTCACCGAACAGGAAGGCGTGCGCCGGCAGCGCCGGGTCCATCTCCTGCACCACGCAACCCACGTCACCCGCCATCGCCATCTCGGCCAGCGCCACGGCCAGCCCGCCATCCGAGCAATCATGCACGGCTGTGAAACGCCCCGCGAGGATCAATCCGCGCACGAAGTCGCCATTGCGCTTTTCGGCAGCCAAATCAACCGGCGGCGGTGCGCCCTCCGCACGTCCGGCCAGCGTTTCGAGATACGCCGAGGCTCCAAGCCATCCTGCCGTCGCGCCAATCAGCAGCACATGCTCGCCAACAGCCTTGAAGCCGACGGTCATGTGCTTGGTCACATCCGCCAGCAATCCTACGCCGCCAATGGACGGCGTCGGCAGGATCGCCTGCCCGTTGGTCTCGTTGTAGAGGGAGACGTTGCCCGAAACGACGGGATAATCCAGCGCCCGGCAAGCCTCACCAATGCCACGGATAGCAAACACCAGCTGGCCCATGATCTCCGGGCGCTCAGGGTTGCCGAAGTTGAGATTGTCCGTGATGGCGATGGGCAACCCGCCCGAAGCCGTGATGTTGCGCCACGTCTCGGCCACGGCCTGCTTGCCGCCCTCGAACGGATCCGCCTCGATGTAGCGCGGCGTGCAATCCACGGTGAGCGCCAGACCCTTGGGGCCATCATGGATGCGCACCACGGCGGCATCGCCACCCGGGCGCTGCAGAGTGTTGCCGCCAATGATGGAATCATACTGCTCCCAGACCCAGCGCTTGGAGCAGAAATCGGGCGAGCCGATCAGCTTCAGCAGAGCGGCGCGGTTGTCCATGACAGGCGCGATATCAGCCGCACTCAGCACAGGTCGTTTTGTCGGCTCGACCCATGGCCGGTCATATTCAGGCGCCTGATCGCCCAGATCCTTGATCGGCAGATCGGCCTTCACCTCGCCGCCGTGCTTGATCACGAAACGCAGCGTATCCGTGGTGTGGCCGACGACGGCGAAATCCAGCCCCCATTTCGTGAAGATGGCGCGGGCCTCCGCCTCCTTCGCAGGGTGCAGGACCATGAGCATCCGCTCCTGGCTTTCCGACAGCATCATCTCGTAAGCGCTCATGCCCTCCTCGCGGCAGGGCAAATGATCGAGGTTCATTTCGACACCCAGATCACCCTTTGCCCCCATCTCGACGGCGGAGCATGTGAGGCCCGCAGCACCCATGTCCTGGATGGCGACGACGCAGCCCTTCGCCATGATCTCGAGGCAGGCCTCCAGCAGCAGCTTTTCCGCGAAGGGATCGCCGACCTGCACGGTGGGGCGCTTTTCCTCCGAGGCATCATCGAATTCCGCCGATGCCATGGTCGCGCCGTGGATGCCATCGCGCCCGGTCTTGGAGCCGAGATAGACAATGGGCAGGCCCACGCCCGTGGCCTGCGAAGTGAAAATGCCGTCGCGCTTCGCCAAACCAACCGCCATGGCGTTGACGAGGCAATTGCCGTTGTAGCGCGCATGGAAGCCGACGGAACCGCCCACGGTCGGCACGCCAAACGAGTTGCCATAGCCGCCGATGCCCGCGACGACGCCGGACACGAGCTGCTTCGTCCGGGGATGTTCCGGCGCACCAAAGCGCAGAAAGTTCAAAGCCGCGATGGGCCGCGCCCCCATGGTGAAGACATCGCGCAGAATGCCGCCGACGCCCGTCGTCGCGCCCTGGTACGGCTCGATATAGGAGGGGTGGTTATGGCTCTCCATCTTGAACACCACGACATCCCCGTCGCCGATATCGACCACGCCCGCGTTCTCACCGGGGCCATAGACCACGCGTGGCCCTTTGGTGGGCAGCGTCTTGAGGTGAATCTTCGAGGATTTGTAGGAGCAATGCTCGTTCCACATGGCGGACACGATGCCGAGTTCCGTGAAGGTCGGCGTGCGCCCCACAAGCGCGAGGAAGCGGGCATATTCGTCCGGTTTCAGGCCGTGAGCCTTGATGAGATCGGGGGTGATGGCGGGTTCTGAGGGAAGAGTCATGCGCTTCGCTTAGCAGAGCGCGCGAATGAGCAAAACGGGGACTGCTTCCTTTTTTCGGAGCGCAGCGGAGAAAAAGGTAGATGTCCCCGCTTTGTGGTCAGGATAGAGCGCAAGCTGCAGTTCGGGAGTGTTTATGCAATTTGGTGTATGTCGCCTGTAAGCCGTTAACCCAGAAATCCATTGCATTTCGCTCGTCTTTCGGATTGGATATTGCGTCATGAAACTCGCAATTGCATCAATTCTTTTTTTACTGGCAGCCGCCACAGTACAGGCCCAACCTGGCGGCACACCATTGCCTCGCCTCGTAATCCCCCCAATTTCTACTGAGGGAAATCTGCCCGATGGATTTTATGCTATTCGGAGGATAGTTGACGCAAAAAATAACGTTAAAGAGTTCAACCAGTCTCCCACCAAAGAATCACTGGATATGCATGATGGGAATATGCGGATTAAGTTTAACGGTCGAAACATCCGTTTTCATGAAACGATTTGCGAGGTTACGCAAACCACTCCGTCAAGCGTATCTACAAACATTCAAGCAACATGCGGGAATTTTGGTGACGAGTCGACAATTAAGGTTCATTTGACTGTATTCTCAACAACGCATCGGATCGCGATTAGTTTTATTGGAAATGGTGGTATAGTTGATTTGACGAAAGAATTTGAACGCTTTGAAGAGCAAGATGCTGCTTTTGCCGAGAATTTTAAATATTTTGATTCGTCGAAATGGAGGGAATATTCAGGTTTAAAGACGACCAAAAACGCCAGCGCCCCTGCGGAACCTGGAAAGAAAGAGTGGTTATTTAGTACGGTATCCATTAACAATAATCGCCATCGAGAATTCTCGATAACACTCAATGCTCCAAATTGGAAAGATTTCGATCATATTACAATAAGCTGCCATAGCGACGGTCGGGTAATTAGTTTGTCTTCTGTGACTTCATCAGATGTCGGAAATTTAATTACCGCTTCCGCCCTGATTGGTGGCCGTCGTCTGGTTATTGACCATCATAAAAATTGGGGCGGCGGCGCTGGAGCCATGTCGGTCTCTTTCAACATCCCCAAGGAACATCCGATAGTACACGATTTGCGCGCCAGCGACCTGCAGTTACAGGTCGGACGAGAAGCGATGAAATTGAGTCAACTCGGAGACGGTTGGGAGCAAGCGGCGCGGCAGTTGCGGGATTCTTGCGCGCGATTTCCAGAACTAGGTCCGGTGCCAATCCGCTCACAATCGCTTGAATTAAGCAGTCGCAGTCCACTTTGGAATAAAATTCTCGACGAAGTTAGGATCGAGCCGAGCGGTCAGATTATTCAAGCCTGCAATCGAGATATTAAATCTGCATTGCCTAACATATCTTATTATGAAGTGAGGTTTATAACGCGCTGGTGCTTCCTTAACAAGATGCCACTAGAGTCTGGGCGAGACTATGGCACTCAAAGATTAATACGCGCCATTAAAGACTGCGAGCGTCAAAATAAAAAGGGAAGTGATATATTTAACTGTGCAGAGAAGCGTACTGAAGAATAATGCTAAATTAAATTTAGATAAATTGAAGTTACGTAGACATGATCCGAATTGAATTACGGAGACATGATCTGAATTGCATCAATACTCCCTTCATGCCGCCCTCGGCTCCACCTCAAGCCCCGCCGCTGCCGCGAGGTTCATCAGTGCATCCAGCGAAAACTTTCCGATCCGGCCTCACAGCAGGTCATTCAACCTCGGCTGCGTGATACCTAGCCGCTTTGCGGATTACGGGATTACAGGGACATGATCTCAATTGCATGAACTCCTCCCTCAAGCCGCCCGCTTCTCCAACCTCACTACCCCCACAACCACTCCGACCCTCCGTGCCGCTGCCAGATCAAACGCCGCCTGCATCCGCAGCCACGTTTCGGCGCTCGTGCCGATGCCCTTCTCAAGTCGGATGGCCATCTCCGAGCTGATGGCGCTCTGGCCATTGATCACCTTGTAGAGCTGCTGGCGCGTGACACCCAGCCCGCGTGCTGCATCGGCCACTGACAGGCCCAATGCCTCGAGGTCATCGCGCAGACCGCGCCCGGGATGCGGCGGGTTCTTCATGGGCATGGTTTGCTCCTGACGATTAAGTGAAACCATTCTGGCAAATTCATGCGCGATTGTCATGTCAGCACCGCTACGAAGAACCCTCTCCCCGAGGGGGAGAGGGCAGGGTGAGGGGGTTGCGGTGCCAGGAATTCTTGGCTCCGTTCCCCCTCATCCTAGCCTTCTCCCATCCAGATCGGGCAAGCCCGATCTGGATGGGAGAAGGAACGCTACCCGCCGCTCTTCGCTTAATTCTGCGGCACATCGTTGGGGGTCGGCCAACAACCAATCCTCCGAAAAATCCGGCGGCGGGCGCATCCTTCTCCGTTTCGCGCTTGTCCTTGGCTTTCGCTTCATCGCGCTTGTTCAGCACCGCAACCCCCTCACCCTGCCCTCTCCCCCTCGGGGAGAGGGTTCCAGTTCACCCCAGCCCCTTCAATCGGTACAGCGCCGCCAACGCTTCCCTCGGCGTCATCTCGTCCGGCTGCACCTCGGCCAGCGCCTCGCGCAGCGCGTCCTTCTTCGGCGTCTTGGCGGAGTATGGCTCCTGCCGTGCCATGGGCAGTGCCGCGAACAGCGGCAGCTCTCCCAGCAGCCGGTCCACCGGGGCCTGCCGTTCGCCCTTCTCCAGCTCGGCCAGAATGGACTTCGCCCGTTCCACCACCGCCATCGGCAATCCCGCCAGTTTCGCCACCTGGATGCCGTAGCTTCGGTCAGCCGCGCCCGGCGTCACCTCGTGCAGGAACACCACGTCGCCGTAGTGATCGGTCACGCGCATCGTCACGTTGGCGAGGCGCGGCAGCTTCTGCGCCAGCGCCGTCAGCTCGTGATAATGCGTGGCGAACAGCGCCCGCGAGCGGTTCGTGGCGTGCAGATGCTCGATGGCCGCCCAGGCGATGGAAAGGCCGTCGAACGTGGCCGTGCCGCGCCCGATCTCGTCCAGAATGACGAAGCTCTTGCCCGTGGCCTGATTGAGGATCGCGGCGGTTTCCACCATCTCGACCATGAAGGTCGAGCGCCCACGCGCCAGATCATCCGCCGCACCCACGCGCGAGAACAGCCGATCGACCACGCCGATATGCGCGGCATCCGCCGGGACATAGGCCCCCATCTGCGCCAGCACCGCAATCACCGCATTCTGGCGCAGGAACGTCGATTTGCCCGCCATGTTGGGGCCTGTGACAAGCAGGATGCGGCCAGAGCTTTCAGCGCCAGGCGGCGAGAGATCGGCCCCGTTGGCGATGAAACTGTGGCCGTCGCGGCGAACGGCTTCTTCCACAACAGGATGCCGCCCCGCCGTGATGGCAAAGGCCAGGCTGTCATCGATCTGCGGGCGCACCCAGCCGCGCCTGTCAGCCAGTTCCGCAAGGCTGGCAGACACATCCATCACGGCCAACGCATCCGCTGCTTTCAGGATGGCAGATTGATGGGCGAGCACCAGCGCTTTCAATTCATCGAAGATGCCAAGCTCGATGGCAATGGCGCGGTCGGCGGCGCTGGCGATTTTCGCCTCCAGCAACCCCAGTTCTGTGGTCGAAAACCGCATCGCGCCCTGCATGGTCTGGCGATGGATGAAGAGCGCATTGAGCGGGGCTTGCACGAAGCGCTCGCCATCCTTTTGCGGCACCTCGACGTAATAGCCCAGAAAGTTGTTGTGCTTGATGCGCAGCGTGCGGGAGTCGGATTCCTCCGCATAGCGCATCTGCAAGCCGGCGATGACGCGGCGGGAATTATCGCGCAGCGCCCGCATCTCTTCCAGGGCAGCCACATGGCCGGAGCGCACAAAACCGCCATCGCGCTTCTGCAGGGGCAGCTCATCGGCAAGCGTTGTCGTCAGGGTCTCCACAAGGGTGGGATCGAGCACCACAAGCGCCGCGGCCGCCCGAGCCAGCTCCATGGGGAGCCCCTGGGGCAACAGCGCCGCCAGCGTGGCCGACACCGCAACACCATCGCGGATTGCGGCCAGGTCACGCGGTCCGCCCCGGTCCATCGCCAGGCGTGCCAGCGATCGTGGCATATCCGGCGCACCCTTCAGGGCAGCCCGCAGACGCTCGCGCAACAGCGGATCCGTCCGAACGATTTCGACAGCATCCAGCCGCTCGCGGATGGCTGGAACCCCGGTCAAAGGCCCTGCCAGTCGCTCCGCCAGCAGGCGCCCGCCCGCAGGTGTCACCGTCAGGTCGATGCAATGCAGGAGCGAGCCGTTGCGCTCCCCGCCCAGCGTGCGGGTCAGTTCCAGGTTGGCGCGTGTCGCCGCGTCGATCTGCATCGTGTGACCGCTGCCAGCAGGAACCGGCGGCGTCAGCGGTGGCCGCACACCAAGCTGCGTGCGCTCGACATAGGCCAGCACGGTGGCCGCGGCGATCAGCTCTGCCTTCGAGAACTGGCCGAACCCATCGAGCGCCGCCACCCCGAAAAATTCTGCCACGCGCCGGGCCGCACTGGCGCTGTCGATGCCGTCACGCGCCACACGCGCCACGGCGGCGCGGACTTCGCGCCACAGCGAAGCCAGCGTCGCATCATCACGGATGGCATCGGGCAGTACGATCTCGCGCGGATCGATGCGGGCAATCTCGGTCGCAAGGGAATCGCCGTCGCATTCCGCCAGCACGAAGCGCCCGGTGGAAATATCCACCTCCGCCAGGCCGTAGACATGGCGGGCGTCATCCAGCCTGATGCGCCCGATGCCCAGCAGGATGGACGCGCGGGAGGGATCAAGCAGTGCATCCTCGGTGATGGTGCCTGCCGTCACGAGCCGCACCACATCGCGCCGCACGACCGCCTTCGAGCCGCGCTTGCGGGCCTCGGCCGGGTCTTCCAGCTGCTCGCAGACCGCCACACGATGGCCCGCCGCGATCAAGCGTTGGAGATACTCGTCGGCACGGATCACCGGCACGCCGCACATTGGGATATCCAGCCCGCCATGCTTGCCGCGCTTGGTGAGGACGATGCCGAGCGTGCGCGATGCCTGTTCGGCATCCTCGAAGAACAACTCGTAGAAATCCCCCATGCGATAGAACAGCAGCGAATCCGGGTTCGCCGCCTTGATCTCGATGTATTGCGCCATCGAAGGGGTGATCCTGCCCTCGGCATCGGCAGGTTCATGGTTTGCCGGGGTCTGGCGTATGGGATCGAGCATCACCATGCTCTAGCCGACATCGCGCGGGCTTTCACCTGCCGTGGCGGCGTTGCCAACAGCCAACACCTTGCGAAACAATGTGGGGAAAGCCTCACCCGCGATCGCGTTGGCGGAAATCCAGCGCATGTTCAGCGGTGCGGCTGTTCCTGCTGGAACCTTTGCCGTGAACACCGTCAGTTCGAGCGGAAAATGCGTGAAGACGTGACGCACCGTCTCGGACTGCCTTGTCCATGGTCTGGGCAGAGGCGCTGACACCAGCGGATCAAAGTCCATCCTGACAGGCATCCAGTCCGTTCCCGGCACCTCCGTCATGCCGCCGAGCAGACCCTTGGGTGGACGTGTTCGCACGAGCAGCGCACCATCCGCACGCACTGCAACGAACGCCGCGCCGTAGCGCGTTGCTTTGGGCGGTTTGGGCCGCTTGCGCGGCAAGGTCTCGGGAGCGCCATGGCGTTGCGCCTGGCACATCCCGAGGAAAGGGCAGATGCCGCAGGAAGGATTTCTTGGCGTACACACTGTCGCACCAAGGTCCATCATGGCTTGAGCGAAATCGCCGGGCCGTTCCTGAGGGGTGATGCTGTCTGCAAGCTTCCAGATTGGTTTTCGTGCCTCGGGCATCGCCGTCTCGACCTTATGGAGCCTGGCGATCACCCGCTCGACATTGCCGTCGATCACCACGGCGCGGCGACCGAAGGCAATGCTGCTGATCGCCGCCGCCGTATAGTCCCCCACGCCCGGCAATGTCAGCAGCGAGGCTTCATCCGCCGGAAACTGCCCACCAAACCGCGCGACCACCACCTTTGCGCAGGCATGAAGATTGCGGGCCCGGCTATAGTAACCAAGCCCCGCCCACATCTTCATGATGTCGTCGCTGGATGCCGAAGCAAGCTGCTCCACCGTCGTCCAACGCCGGATGAACGCTTCGAAATACGGCTTGACCGCCTGTACGGTGGTTTGTTGCAGCATGATTTCCGACAGCCAGACGCGGTAGGGATCAGCGGTCTCGCCCGGCAACACGCGCCAGGGCAGAACCCGGCGGTGCCGGTCATACCAGACGAGCAACACCGAAGCAGTTGGCTCTGCTTGTGGAAATGAAGCCGGTTGAGTGATCATGGGCAAGGCGATACCATCGGGTTTGAACCCTTCCTGAAAAGTGAACCATGCCTGCAACAGGCTGGAAAGTGACAAAACCTTGGCTGGACCACAACCCACAGGAACCAACACAAGCAACGGGGAAAGCCGCCCGCGGCGAAAGGGTGCGCAGCCCTTGCAGGCCCTGCTGGAGAACTGCCTGGAGCCTTCGCTCAAGGCCAAGGGATTTGCCACCTCGGCCATCCATTTGCACTGGAATGATATTGTCGGCGCACAACTGGCACCCTGGTCGGAGCCGGTGACGCTGCGCTGGCCACCGCGCCCGCCCGGTGCCGATCCGGAGAAGGCGCGGGACGGCGCGACCCTGACCGTGAAAGTCGAGGGCGCTTTTGCGCTCGACCTCCAACACCAGTCACCGCAGGTCATCCAGCGCATCAATGCCTTTTTTGGCTGGCGTTGCGTGGAAAGACTCGCCCTGAAGCAAGGGCCGGTGCGCAAGGGGGAGGTGTCAAAGCGCAGACCGAAACCTGTCCTGACGCCCGAGGCCAGCCGTGTGCTGGATCATCTGCTGGTGGATGTCGAACATGCCGGGCTGAAGGCCGCCCTCGCCCGCCTCGGCGTTGGCGTGATGGGGAAACGCTGAGCCATGGTTTCCTATGCCGATCGCCCCAACACCATCCACTGGCCGCCGATTCTGTATGGGATCGCGCTTGTGCTGCCCTGGCCTTTGCACCATCTTCTGCCGCTGCCCTTGATCGGTCTGGGCGGTTTCGGCGACGATGCGATGATCGGCATCGGCTGGGCATTGATCGCCACGGGCATCACGGTGGCGTATCTGGCGCTGCGGAGCTTTTCGGGCGCAGGCACGCCGTTTGATCCGACGGCGAGAGCAGAGCGGCTGGTAACATTCGGTCTCTACAACCGGACGCGCAATCCCATGTATCTGGCGGCGCTGATCGCCTTCCTGGGCTTGGCGCTGGCCACGGGTAGCCCTTGGCGGTTTCTTGTGCTGCCTGTTCTGTTCATCGGCCTGCTCAGGCTTGCGGTGCTGCGCGAGGAACAACACCTCGACGCACGATTCGGCGAGGATTGGCGCAGCTACACCCGCCGGGTTCCCCGCTGGTGGTGAATTGCGTCAGCGTGGAATCGAACCTGTGATATCAGGCACGATGCCTGGCGGCAGCAACCTGTTTGGCTCCCTGCGGCGCGGTTCGGATCGCACGGGTCGCGGGCGCGGCGGGGTGGGTGCTGCTTCCGGCTCTTCGCGCTCGGCTTTCAGCACAGGTGGACGTGGCGGCGGCAGCGGCGTGGTCGGAAGCGGCTGAACGGTTGGTGACGGCGATCTTGGCTCGAGATTCCGCGTCTCTTGCCGCGTCTCTTGCCGCATATCCTGCCGCATGTCCTGCCGCAGCATCTGGCGAGAACCGATATCGAAGCGACCGTCAATCCAGTCGCGGAACTGCTTCTCGCTGCCAAAGAAGGCATTGCGGTCCACGTCACCCTTGATGCCTGGCACACGGCCGGTTGCCGTGAACTGCCAGAACTCCCATTGGCGGTTCTCGTAGCGCTCCTGCGGCTTGGCCGCGACGGAACGAATCCAGAACGGGTAGTCGTTGAACTCAGTGCTCCCTTCCAGCACGTCCTCATGGAAGGTGATGTCGGTGTAGATGATGGGTTTCTTGCCATAATGGGCGTGAAAGGCCTTGAGCAACTCGCGCATCTTGGCGCGGGCTTTCTCCGGTGTGGTGCGCGGGCACCGCGACAGGTGGTTCCATTCCACGTCAAGCACCGGCGGCAAGGCCTCCGGGTCTTTCGGCACGTTGCGGATATACCAGCGGATCTGGTCCTTGGCGGGGCGGCACCAGAAGACGAAATGATAAGCGCCGCGCGGCACACCGGCTTCCTTCGCACCCTGCCAGTTGTCACGGAAATTGCTGTCCAGGTGGTCGCCGCCCTCGGTGGCCTTGATGAAGGCGAAGCGAGTGCCTGCCTTCTTCACTTCGCTCCAGTCGATATCGAACTGATACTTGGAAACGTCTATGCCCTGCACCGCGTGTTGGCGGGCAGCGGCAACACCGTCATGGGGGGCGGAGTCACCCTTGCGCGGATAGGGATTGCGGGCCTCGGCGGCAAAGTTTGCGACCAGAGCACAGATGAACGTGAGCGCCACGCCACCACGCCTTCCTGCTTCACGCAATGACCCCAACATGACGCAACCCTTGATGTTGGGAGCATCATTCACGCGGCGGCGGTTAACGCGGGTTTACGTTTCCCGGTTAACCTTGGGTGATGATGAAGGAAAGGTTACCGCCTCATTCCGGCGGGGCTTGCTCATCCAGTGGCTCAGGTCTTGGTTCCGCAATGCGCGGCAGGGTGCCGGGCTGCGGCATTGGCAAAGGTTGCTGCTGGATGGCAACAGGAGCGGATTGCGGCCCCGTCACGGGAGGCACAGCCTGAGGCGCTCTGGCAAAGGTCGAACTGGGCTGGCGCTGCGCGATGTCATACTGCCCTGCCACCCAGGCTTGGAACTCCTGCTCCGAACCATAGAAGGCGTTGCGGTCGACATCGCCGCGAATACCGGGAACGCGCCCGGTGGTGGTGAACTGCCAGAACTCCCAGCGTCGGTTGGCGTAGCGCTCCTCGGGCCGCGCAGCCGTGGAGCGGATCCAGAAAGGGTAGCCCTCGAACGCGCTCGTGCCTTCGATCACATCCTTGTGGAACGGGATATCGGTGTAGATGATCGGACGCTTGCCCGTGTGCTGTTCCAGCTCCCGCAGCATCAGGAGCATCTTTTCGATGGCGGTCTCGCGCGAGACCTTGCGCGGGCAGGTACGGGAATGACCGTTCCATTCGACATCGAGGATAGGTGGAAGTGCCAGCGCGTCGTTGGATTGCGGGATATGCTGGACGAACCATTGCGCCTGCTCATGTGCGGGGCGGCACCAATAGACGAAATGGTAAGCTCCGGCCGGAATGCCGGCGGCACGTGCGCCATTCCAGTTCTGCAGGAAGCGCGGATCGATGTGATCACCGCCTTCCGTCGACTTGATGAACACAAAGCGCGTGCCCGCAGCCTTGACGGCGCGCCAGTCGATATCGCCCTGCCAGCGAGAGATGTCGATGCCATGCACAGGATAGCGCATGGCACTGGCAACGCCCGCATGGGGCTTGGCGTCTGACTTGGCACCATAACGGCCTGAATAGTCCTCGATGGCACAGGCTGTGGCGGCAAAGGCCAGCACGGCAGCCAGTGCGCACATGATGCCCTTGCGCAGCCCTGCCTCCCTGGACTGCCAAAACCCTGGCAACGTGATGCTCGTTCTCATGCCCGATCTATCATGCTGTCCCGGTTAACATGGGGTTTACTTCTCGCCAGAACGACGGTCCACCACCGGAGCAGTCCCATCACGGAATCTGCCTTGCCTCGGGGAAGCGCCGCAGCATCTGCGCGGCCTTTGTGGCGGAAAGGCGGACATGCAGGGTCACGTCACCTTTCCGGTCGGCCTTGCGCTCCATAACCTCGCCGAAGCCATAGACGGCGCTTAGTCCTTCGCCATCAGTCGCGTGGATCTTCAGCCGCCAGATCGTACGATCCTGCGTCAGGCGGCGTTCGATGGCACTCAACAGATGCGGCAGCCCATCGCCCGTGACCGCGGAGACAAGCATGGGCCTGCTCTCATCAGGACGCCCGGACACCACGTTCTCCAGCTGTTGCCGCCGTTCCGGCGTCAGCAGGTCCGCCTTGTTCCAGACCTCGATCAGGCGCCGGTTGTCATCCGGGTTGATACCCAGTTCGGCCAGGATGGCGAGCACATCTTCGCCCTGCGCGTCGGCGTCCTCATGCGCCATGTCTCGGACATGCAAGATGATGTCGGCGACCAGCACATCCTCGAGGGTGGCGCGGAAAGCCGCAATCAGCGTGGTGGGCAGGTCCGAGATGAACCCGACCGTGTCCGACAGGATCACATCCAGGCCGGGCTTGAGCTTGACCACCCGCGCCGTGGGATCAAGCGTTGCGAACAGCATGTCTTGGGCCAGAACCTCGGCCCGCGTCAGCCGGTTGAAGAGGGTCGACTTCCCGGCATTGGTGTAGCCGACAAGCGCCACGGTCGGATAGGGCACACGCTCTCGCCCGGCGCGGTGCAGTCCCCGGGTGCGCTTCACCTGTTCCAGCTCGCGTTCCAGCCGCGTCATGCGCTCTTGGATCAGTCGCCGGTCGGTCTCGATCTGGGTTTCACCCGGCCCGCCCATGAAGCCGAAGCCGCCACGCTGGCGTTCAAGGTGTGTCCAGGAGCGGACAAGGCGGCTTTTCTGATAGCCCAGATGCGCCAGCTCGACCTGCAACGTGCCTTCTCGTGTGCGGGCGCGACGACCGAAAATCTCGAGGATCAATCCGGTGCGGTCAATGACCTTGGTACCGAAGGCCTTTTCCAGATTGCGCTGCTGCACCGGGGACAGGGCCGCATCGACCACGACAAGCCCGATCTCCTCGGCCTTCGCCAGTTCGGCGATCTCCTCGACCTTGCCCTTGCCCAGATACGTTGCAGGCCGGGTCGCTTCCGTTGCCGCAACGAAGCTCTTGATGATGGCAAGGTCGATGGCGAGCGCAAGCCCCGTGGCTTCGTCGAGCCGCGCTTCAATGGAACGCGACGGAGCCTGCTCACCCGAAGGCCCCTTGCGGAACCGCAACCTGTAAGGGCCGACAACAAGGGTGCGGGTGCTGGCCGCGATCGCCTTTTCGGTATCCGCTTTGCTGCGCAGGTCAGCAATCAAGCCAGACTGCGGTTCATGGTCCTCAGAATTTTTAGTCATGCTGCGGGGTCTCCCGCCACGACACTGCTCTGTCCTGACCGTTCGTGGAAATCTCAGGCTTCTTCCGCAGGTTCGAACAGTTGCACCGGCGCACCGGGCATGATGGTCGAGATGGCGTGTTTGTAGACCAGCTGACTATGTCCGTCACGGCGCAGGAGGACACAGAAATTGTCGAACCAGGTGACGACGCCTTGCAGCTTCACACCGTTCACCAGAAAGATCGTCAACGGTATTTTCTGCTTCCGGACATAGTTCAGGAACGTGTCCTGGAGATTTTGATTCTTATCCGTCGCCATTCCCAACCCTTGCCGCAGCAGCTCTGCGCTCCCGTCTTTGCCCGGAGCCTTCGATTTAAAATCAATCGGCTACACAGATTAACCGCAAGGGTTCACATGCGCAACGGTCATGAACAGAATTAAAGCAAGTCGAGTGCCATAGTGTTGGGCATTCGCCCGATTATTCGCCGCCCACGCCAAGTGTTTTCAACTTGCGGTGGAGTGCGGAGCGCTCCATGCCGATGAATTCTGCTGTCCGGGAAATGTTGCCGCCAAAGCGGTTGATCTGTGCCACAAGATACTCGCGTTCAAAGACTTCGCGTGCCTCCCTGAGAGGCAGGGCAAGGAGTTTCTCGCCACCAGTACCGCCTGGAGTGGGCGGTGCCATCGATCCCAACTCCTGCGGCAGCATGTCTGCTGTGACATCCCCATCGCCCTCGCCAGAGGTGAGGATCATCAGGCGTTCGACATTGTTGCGCAGCTGCCGGATGTTACCCGGCCAGTCGTGGGATTGCAGCACCGCCATCGCGTCATCCGCAATGCGGCGCTTGGGAATCCCGGACGAGACAGAAATCTGCTCCATGAAAAAGGCGATCAGCTCGGGGATGTCGTCGCGGCGTTCTGCCAATTCAGGAACGCGGACAGGCACGACATTGAGGCGGTGGAACAGGTCTTCCCGGAAAAGCGACGCCGTGATGTCCGCCATGATATTGCGGCTGGTGGACGAGATGACACGCACATCGACCGACACCCTGCCGCCGCCGCCGACGCGCTGAAAATTCTGATCGACCAGCACCCGCAGGATCTTGCTCTGGGTCTCGCGCGGCATGTCACCCACCTCATCGAGGTAGAGCGTGCCACCATGCGCCTCTTCAAGCGCTCCGATGCGCAAGGGCCGTCCTTCCATCGCCTCGACGCCGAAGAGGTGCTCCTCCATGGTCTCAGGCTCGATCGTCGCAGCGCTGAGCACCACGAAGGGTCCGTTGGCGCGGGCCGAGAGGCCGTGGATCGCGCGTGCCGCCAGCTCTTTTCCCACACCGGCAGACCCCGTGATGAACACCCTGGCATTGGTGGGTGCCACACGCTCAAGTTGCTGGCGCAATTGGCTGATGACGGTCGATCGGCCCACCATCCGCAGGGTATCACCAGCCTTCACCTTCAGTTCTCGCACCTCCCGCCGCAGATGCGACGTCTCGAGTGCCCGATTCGCAACCAGAATCAGTCGGTCGGCCTTGAAAGGCTTCTCGATGAAATCGTAGGCCCCCTTCTGGATGGCGGACACTGCCGTCTCGATATTGCCATGACCTGAGATCATCACCACGGGAAGCTCGGGATGGCTCGCCTTGACTGCTTCGAGCACTTGCAGGCCATCGAGCCTGCTGCCTTGCAGCCAGATATCGAGGAAGACGAGATTGGGCCGCCGGCTCTGGATGGCGGCGAGTGCCTCATCCGAATTGCGGGCGGTGCGCGTCTGGAAACCCTCGTCCTCGAGGATTCCCGCCACCAGATCGCGAATATCCGCCTCATCATCGACAACGAGTATGTCGGTGCTCATGTGGTTACTTTCCTGTCGTCGCTCATCATCGCATTCCTGGTCTTGATCGCAGTCTGGACATCGCTGTCCTCTTGCGTCCGCGCGATCGTCATGCGGACACATGCGCCATGTTCGGCCTTCGGATTGTCCAGAAGCTCGATTCCGCCCCCGTGCTCCTCGAATATCTTGGCAACAATGGCCAGGCCAAGTCCCGTGCCGCCCTCGCGCGTGGTCATGTAGGGCTCCAGCAGGCGTTGCCGGTTCTCGTTGGGGAAACCGACGCCATTGTCGACAATATCGATGGTGATCGTGTCGTCGGGTCCGTCGGTCAGGAGCAGAAAAATGGCTCCCTTGAAGCCGGAACCGCCATCATAGGCAGCAATGCCCTCGGTGCCATTCTTCAGGATGTTCTGGACGGCCTGCCCGATCAGACGTCGATCAAAGCGCACAAGCAAGGGATCTGGCGGCAGGTTGTCGCGGAATTCGATCTCAGGATGGGCCACCCGCATCATGAAGAGGGTCTGGCGCAAGACATCGGCCAGATCATCGCGCTCCAGGGTCGGCTTGGGCATCCGGGCAAAGGATGAGAACTCGTCCACCATGCGGCGAATGTCATCGACCTGGCGGATGATTGTCTCGGTACACTGGTCAAAGACAGCCCGGTCCTCGGTGATGCTCTTGCCATATTTCCGCTTGATGCGTTCCGCCGAAAGCTGGATCGGCGTCAGCGGATTCTTGATCTCGTGGGCGATGCGCCGGGCGACATCGGCCCAGGCCGAGGTTCTCTGGGCCGTGACCAGATCCGTGATATCATCAAGCGTAATCACGAATCCGCGGTCGCCGACCGTTGCAAGCTCGCTTGTGACCCGCACGAACAGGTTCAGATCCTTGCCCTTGCTGCGCATTTCGACCTGGCGCTGGATGCTGCGGGAACGACTGGATTTGGCCTCCTCGAACAGCGCCGCGATTTCCGGAGCGGCCTCGCCGATCAGGTTTCCAGCCAGATGCCCCCCCAGGATGCGATCCGCCACAGGATTAGCGATGGCGATGATGCCTGCCTCGTTCAACCCGATGACTCCGACCGAGACACCGGAGAGCACCGCTTCGGTAAACTGGCGGCGGCGGTCAAGGGCATCGCTGGCGGACACAAGGCGATTCTGTTGGGTGCGGATCTCAGCGATCATGGCGTTGAAGGTCTGCCCAAGGCGGCCGATATCCCCCTCCGAACGCAGGGTCGGCACCTGGACATAGAGGTTGCCGGCTGAAACGGCATCCGTCGCATTGATCAGGCGGCGGATCGGCGTCACCAGGCGATTGGCGAAAGCCAGGCCCATCCAGATCGCGGAGAGCAGCAGCATGAGCGTGATGATGGCGTACATGATGGCGAAGGCGCGCTGCACGTTGACCCGCTGCAGGTCGAGCTGGCGGTACTGGTCGATGGCCTGATCCGCCACGCGGCCGAAGGCGATGGCCTGCTGATCGGCACGACGCGCCACATACAAGAACTGATTGTCGAAGGACGGCAGCTTGATCAGGGCTCCCACATGCCGGGTGGTCAGCATACAGGGCGGCTCCGGCGTGGCGGCATCACGGAAGTCTTGCTCGCGCGGAGGCAGCGGCTCGTCGGTCGACCGGGTCTCGGCCCGGTCGATGATGATACCATCCTGGGTCATGATCACGGCGAAGGGAAACCCCAGCATGACCGCTCGCGTTGTCAGGAACGTGTTGAAAACGCTGCGATTCTGGTCATAAAGCCGTGTCCGCTTGGCGTTCTCGATGTCTTCCGCCATCAGTTTCATTTCCCGCCCGACATTCTGGCAGAGTTGCTGCTGATATCCCTGGGCAATCGTGCCGGAACTCGTGACCAGTTCGCGCAGCGCACCGGAAAACCACGGGTTCAGACCCCGCTCAAGGGTGACGCTGGCGACAATGGCGATCAGGATCGCGGGCACGGCGGCAATCAGCGTGAACAAGCCGACAATGCGCACATGCAGGCGCGCACCAGCCAGTCCCCGGCGCCACTGAATGAAGATCTGGGCCAGATCGAAGATGACCACGATCAGCAGGATCGTCGCCACGACCGAGGTTCCAATCACCAGCACGAGGATGCGCTGTTCGGTCAAGCTGACGTTGACCAGCCCTGTCACCAGCACGAATGTCGCAGCTATGCTGGCAACGGCCAGCGCGAAGGCGAGCACGCGCACAATGGCAACCATCCGGGAAAGGAGGGACCGGCTGCCGATCGGCTCCGTTGTCAGTTGCGTGTCTGTCATCCCGCTCGTCAATATCACCCGATCAGCAGCAATACGTGCCCGCCAACCGATTCAGTGAGGCTTCATTACAACACTGTTGCATGAATTAGACAATTGTATGGGGCGTGAAGGATATTGATACATGTTTGCAAATTTGGACATGCTCATACCTCTCCATGTCTGATCACGGCGTGATGACGCTCAGTGGTAGCGGCAACGCATGACCAGAGCCAGAATGCATTGCCTCATCTGGCTCCAGTGGAAGAACCCATGGCAATGCGCAGGATCGATCTTCTCCCCCTTGGACGGGGCATGTCGCTGTGTAAGAATAAATGATCAGTCAATGGAGAGAGAGCATGTCCTATATCGACGGAATGGTGGCGGCGGTGCCAACTGCCAATCGTGAGGCTTATCGCCTTCACGCCAATGAGGCATCTGCAATTTTCAAGGAATTCGGGGCTTTGAAAATGGTTGATTGCTGGGGTGATGATGTGCCTGACGGCAATCTGACATCCTTCCCGAAGGCAGTGAAGAAGACGGACGAAGAGACGGTCGTTTTCTCCTGGGTCGTTTGGCCATCGAAACAGGTGCGCGATGCAGGAATGGCCAAGCTGATGACGGATGAACGGATGAATGCGCTCAATATGCCCTTCGACGGCAAACGCATGATTTACGGTGGGTTTGAGGTCATTCTTGAAACCTGAACGCAAGCTCGTATGGGAAAAGCTCAAATCTTTGGCGCTTGAACTGAATTTGCCCGGCGTCGAGGAATCAACCACCTGGGGCCAGCCCTGCCTGAAGGCCCATGGCAAGCTCTGGGTCTGGTGGAGCCCCAGCGAGGACGCGCCGGTCTTCAAGGTTCCGATGGAGGAGCGCGAGATCCTGGTAGAGGTCGAACCGGAGCGCTTCTTCTTCACGCCGCATTACCGCAACCATCCGCTGGTGCTGGTGAGGCCAGAGAAGCTCGAACCCGATTGGGCAAGAGCCAACTTGATCCGCGTCTGGCGCGCGCAGGCACCGAAGCAGGTCCTAAAAAAATTCGACGCTACCGGATCGAGCGGATAACCCTGATATCCAGATCCTTGATCTTCTTCCTCAGCGTGTTGCGGTTGAGTCCCAGCAGGTCGGCGGCCTTGATCTGGTTGCCCCGCGTGGCGGCGAGCACTGCGTTGACCAGGGGAGCCTCCACCTCATGCAGGATGCGGTCATACAATCCGTCAGGTGGCAGCTTGTCGCCATAACCCGCAAAGTACTCCGCCAGATACCCCTCCATGAATTCGGCGAGGCTCCCGGAACCCGAAGCCTTGCTTGGCATCGACAGCGGCTTGTCTCGCGTCGGGCGTATTTCAAGTTCCGCATCAATGGCCGGACCCGTGACCACGTCATGGGGATGCAGGGCAGCAAGACGACGAATCAGGTTCTCAAGCTCGCGGATATTGCCCGGCCAGGCATAGGCCTTCAGCCGCTCCAGTGCCGCGGTGTCCAGCTGCTTGCGCTGCATACCTTCCTTCTCGGCAATGGTGAAGAAGTGCCGCACCAGATCGGGGATATCGCCCGCTCTCTCCCGCAAGGGTGGCAAACGCAGCGGCACCACGTTCAGCCGGAAATAGAGATCCTCACGGAACAGCCCGGTCTGGATGAGGCCGCGCAAATCCTTGTTCGTTGCGGCCACGATGCGGACATTGGTCTTGATCGGCGTGCGTCCACCAACCGTCGTGTACTCACCTTGCTGGAGAACCCTGAGCAGCCTGGTCTGCGCTTCCATCGGCATGTCGCCGATTTCGTCGAGGAACAGCGTGCCGCTTTCGGCCTGCTCGAAGCGACCGACACTGCGCTGGTTGGCACCGGTAAAGGCACCCTTTTCGTGGCCGAAGAGCTCGCTTTCGATCAATTCGCGGGGGATGGCCGCCATGTTGATGGCCACAAAGGGGCCATTCTTGCGCTTGCCGAAATCATGCAGGGCCCGTGCCACCAGTTCCTTGCCGGTTCCGGACTCACCATTGATCAGCACGGTCAGGTCGATGTGCATGAGACGCGCCAGCGTGCGGTAAATCTCCTGCATGGCAGGCGATCGCCCGACCAGCGGGATATCATCGCCGATATCGGGCGAGGCAGGTTCCGCGATGCTCTGAGGGTCTGCCAGCGCCCGCCCGACAATGCTGACCAGTTCGCTCAGGTCGAATGGCTTGGGCAGGTATTCATAGGCACCGCGCTCGGAGGCCTTGATCGCGGTCATGAAGGTGTTCTGGGCACTCATCACGACGATCGGGATATTCGGCCGCAGTTTGCGGATGCGCGGTATGAGATCGAAAGCATTTTCGTCCGGCATCATCACGTCGGTGACGATCAGATCCCCCTCGCCGTTTTGAACATATTTCCAAAGGGCTGCAGCGTTGCCAGCGGACCGCACGTCGTAGCCCGCGCGGGTCAAGGCCTGCCCAACCACGGTCCGGATGGCTGCATCATCGTCCGCGACAAGAATTGTTCCGGTCTTCTGAATCACGCTTCCTCGGTCCCCGCATTGGCTTCGCGCGTGGTCTGGAGAGGAAGCAGCAAACGAAACACCGTGCGCCTTGGCACCGAATCGCATTCGACAATGCCGCCGTGCTCTCCCACCACCTTGGCTACCAAAGCAAGACCAAGGCCATTTCCCGATGCCTTGGTGGTGACGAAGGGATCAAACAGATGCGAACGGATATCCTCAGGGACACCTGGCCCGTTGTCGCGTACGCACACCTCGAGCGGAAGCCGTACGCTGTCCCCACCTCCTGCGATGCTCATGCGCACGCCCGGCCGGTAAGCCGTGCTGATCAGGATTTCGCCATCGGGTGCATGGCTACCGATCGCTTCGGCAGCATTCTTCACCAGGTTGATCAAGACCTGGATCATCAGATCACGATCGCCGAGCATCAAGGGCAACGAGGGATCGTAATCTACCACGATCCGGATGTCCCGGGCGAAGCCGGACCGCGCAAGGTTGCGCACATGATCGAGGACCGCATGGATATTGAACGGCTCCATCTGTGGCGTGCGTCCATCGGAAAACATCTCGAAGCGATCAACCAGTTTGACGATGCGGTCGGTCTCGTCACGGATCAGCTGTGTCAGCACGCGATCCTCATCACTGACGGCGCTGTCGAGAAGCTGTGCCGCACCGCGAATGCCGGAGAGGGGATTCTTGATCTCGTGCGCCAGCATGGCGGACAACGCAGACACCGAGCGCACGGCACCGCGATGGTTGAGCTGCCTGCTGAATTTATCGGCAATTGTTCGTTCTTGCAGCATCACGATGGTGACGTCGCTTTCGTCCGGCATCGGACTGGCGTGGATATCGACGAGCCGCTCCCCCGCCTGCCTTGGAAGGCCAAGGTCGACCCGATAGATGTTGAACGATGTCCCGGCGGACCTGCTCTGGTTCACCACATTGCACAGCGATGAGTTCGGCCCGCACAACCGATCGACGGAGCTGCGTTGCAGGAAAGACAGGCTCATGTCGAAGAACGCTTCAGCGGCGGGATTGGCATCGGTGATGCGGCTGTTGTCGCCGACCAGCAGGATGGGATGTGGAAGGGCCAGCGCAACCCGATCGAGCTGGGCCATTCCTTTCGCGGATTCAAGAGGTTGGTCCATTACGCGGCACTCCGGAAGGGGATATCGAGAAACGCTTTTTCAAGTCCGCGAGCGACTTGCCCGGAATTCTCCGAGTTGCACAGTTCGGCCCTCAGGACGGCAGCCCGACCGGAGCCGAGCCGCGCGGCCTCATCGAGGTAGGCCACGACATGCTTGCGGGCATGGCGCAAACCCTGCCGCTCGCCGAAGGCACTCAGCAGAAACTGATAATGCTCGACGGCGGCGGC
>JANNEO010000155.1:0-1522 GCA_031378805.1 Hyphomicrobiales bacterium | reverse complement strand
CATCGTCGCGCGGACCCGCGCAGGCGGCGGCGAGATTGTCGCTTTGCTCGGCACCGGATCGGCCTATTACGCCCCCGCGACCAGCGGCATCGCGATGGCCGAGGCCTATCTCTATGACCAGAAACGTGTCCTGCCTGCGGCGGTCCACCTCACCGGCCAATATGGCGTCGACAATCTCTATGTCGGCGTGCCGGTGGTGATCGGCGCAGGCGGCGTTGAGAAAATCGTCGAAATCGCGCTCGATGATGAAGCCAAGGGCAATCTTGCGGTCAGCGTCGATGCGGTGAAGGAACTGCTGGTGGCATGCAAGGCGATTGATGAGAGCCTTGCTTAAGATTTGTTTGCTGGCACCGCCGTCGGAGATTCTAAAATGGTTGAGTTCATAAAATATGGTGCATCAATTTTGTTTGTCTCCACATTAGCCTCTTATGCCGGTCCGAAAATCGGGATCACGGTAAGCAGTGTGATTTCCGTGTTGTCTGTTGTGCTTGTTTTCCTAATCGGATCAACGGTCGCAACTGGCGGATTTGCTACGCTGCTAGCTATGTTTTGCTTATTATTTCCAGGATTAGCGTGGCTTGGGTTTTGGTTAGGCCGTTTTTTTCAAAAGAGGCAGGCCAGTTAGCAGCTACAGTTATTCAATCTAGTCGCAACCGCCAGCAACCAAATTTAGATATCGACGAGAGGGCAAGAAATCCATGTCCATTTTAGTAGACAAACACACCAAGGTCATAACGCAGGGCATGACCGGTACCACTGGCACTTTCCATACCGAGCAGGCACTGGCTTATGGAACGCAGATGGTCGGCGGGGTTACGCCAGGCAAGGGCGGGACCACGCATATCGGGCTGCCGATGTTCGACACTGTGCTTGAGGCCAAGCAGGCGACAGGCGCGGACGCTAGCGTCGTCTATGTGCCGCCGCCCTTTGCTGCCGATTCGATCCTCGAGGCCATCGACGCCGAAATCCCGCTGATCGTCTGCATCACCGAGGGCATTCCGGTGCTCGACATGGTCAAGGTCAAGCGCGCGCTTTCGGGTTCGAAATCGCGGCTGATCGGGCCGAACTGCCCGGGCGTGCTGACCCCGAACGAGTGCAAGATCGGCATCATGCCCGGCAGCATTTTTTCCAAAGGTTCGGTCGGCGTATTGTCGCGTTCGGGCACGCTGACCTATGAAGCGGTGTTCCAGACCACTGCCGAAGGGCTGGGCCAGACCACCGCGGTCGGCATCGGCGGCGACCCGGTTAACGGCACCAACTTCATCGACGTGCTTGAACTATTCCTTGCCGACGATGAAACCCATTCGATCATCATGATCGGCGAAATCGGCGGCAGCGCGGAAGAAGAAGCCGCGCAGTTCCTGATCGACGAAGCCAAGAAGGGCCGCAAGAAGCCGATGGTCGGGTTCATTGCGGGTCTGACCGCGCCTCCCGGACGGCGCATGGGCCATGCCGGTGCCATCGTGTCGGGCGGCAAGGGCGATGCGGGCAGCAAGATCGCGGCGATGGAAGCGGCGGGCAT
>JANNEO010000146.1:0-22841 GCA_031378805.1 Hyphomicrobiales bacterium | reverse complement strand
GGTCGTCTCCATCGGGCTGTCCTTCTGGGTGCAGTATGCCCGCACGGTGCGCGGTTCCACTTTGGTCGAGCGCAACAAGGACTACGTTCACGCCGCCAGGCTCATCGGGCTGTCGAAGACGACCATCCTGTTTCGCCACGTGCTGCCCAACGTGATGGGCCCGGTGCTCGTGATCGCCACGATCAACCTGGCGCTTGCCGTGATCACCGAGGCCACGCTCTCATTCCTGGGCGTCGGGCTGCCGCCGACCGAGCCATCGCTGGGCACACTGATCAGCGTGGGCAACCAGTTCCTGTTTTCGGGAGAGTGGTGGGGGGTGATCTTCCCGGGACTCACGCTGGCCGTGCTGGTCCTGGCAGTCAACCTGCTGGGAGACTGGCTGCGCGATGCGCTGAACCCGAAGCTACAATAGGCAAAGTGGGGCGGCGCTCGCTCACCGCCCCTTCGCTCACCGTCCCTTGGCCACAGCCTCCGCCTTGATCTCGCTCAGTGTCTTGCCCGGCGTGATCGCTTCGCTGTCGATGAAGCAATGAATGATCGATGGCTTGCCTGACGCCTCGCAGCGCTTGAAAGCCGCCGCAAAATCTTCCGTTCGGCGCACCGTTTCGCCATGGCCGCCGAAGGCGCGGGCATAGGCGGCGAAATCCGGGTTCTTGAGGCCCGTGCCAGACACGCGCCCCGGGTATTCGCGCTCCTGATGCATCCGGATCGTGCCATACATGCCGTTGTCGCACACAACGATCACCATCGGCAGATCGTATTGCACGGCGGTGGCAAATTCCTGGCCGTTCATCAGGAAGCAGCCATCTCCTGCAAAGGACACGACTTGTGTCTCCGGACAGAGACGCTTGGCTGCGACAGCGGCAGGCACGCCGTAGCCCATGGAGCCTGACGTGGGCGAGAGCTGCGTGCCGTATTTGCGGAAGTGATAGAAGCGGTGGAGCCAGATTGCATAGTTGCCCGCCCCGTTGGTGATGATGGCGTCTTCGGCCAGATGGTTGCGCAACCAGATCATCACTTCGCTCATCTGCAGCTCGCCAGGTGAGCGTGTGGGCTGTGCGCTTTGCGCCACCGCGTTCTGATTGATCGTCCTTGTCCAGTCCCGCCAGCGGATGCTGTTGGGAGGCTGCAGGCCCTCGACAGCGGCGGTGAAGCCCTCGGGCGAAGCGTTGATGGGCAGACCCGTGGCATAGGTACGGTTCAGCTCGTTGGGATCAGGATGGACATGGATCAGACGCTGTCCATCGCCAGGGATGTCGAACAGCGTGTAACTTTGAGTGGACGCCTCCGAGAGCTGGTCGCCGATGCACAGCACCAGGTCCGCCTCCCGGATGGACTTGGAGAGCCCGGTGCTCATGCCCAGCCCGCCATCTCCGGCGAAATTGGGATGGGTCGCGGGAAACAACGACTGTCGCCGGAACGTGGTCGCCACCGGCAGGTCGAAGCGCTCGGCAAAGCGGATGAGGCGCTCCACTGCCCTTTCGCTCCAGCGGCTGCCGCCGACGAGCACCATGGGGCGCTCTGCGGCCCACAGGCGCTTCTGCAGATCGGCCATCGACGTGAGGCCCGGATGCGTCTCCATCTGACGAAACGCGGGCGCATCGGAGACCATGGCGGTCTTGACCAACATGTCCTCGGGCAGGGCGATGACGACCGGGCCGGGCCGACCTGACGTGGCAACATGGAAAGCGCGCGAGATCAGTTCGGGAATGCGGGCTGGATCATCGATCTCCGTCGCCCATTTGGCGATGCCACCGAAAGCAGCGCGGTAGTCGAGTTCCTGGAAGGCATCACGCTCGCGCATCCCGGTTTCGATCTGCCCCACGAACATGATCAGCGGGGTCGAATCCTGCATGGCCACATGGATGCCATGGGCTGCGTTGGTGGCGCCAGGTCCGCGCGTCACCATGCAAATGCCGGGTTTGCCCGTCAGTTTGCCCACGGCTTCGGCTGCCATGCTGGCACCGGCCTCCTGCCGACACACCGTGATGCGCACATCCGCGTCATGCAGGGCATCAAGCACGGCAAGATAGCTCTCTCCGGGCACGCAGAAGACGTCGGTCACACCATGCACCAGAAGCTGGTCCACGATGAGTTGGCCACCAGTGCGGGGTTTGGACATGGGTTGCTCCGCAGTCTTGCCTTCTCCCCGTGGGAGAAGGTGGTCGGCGGATGCCGACCGGATGAGGGAGAAACACGACGAATCGAGGTTCTCCCTCATCCGTCATGCTTCGCATGACACCTTCTCCTGGGGGAGAAGGAAAGGGAAACGCTAGCCGATCTCCACCACGATTCGGCCCTTGACCTTGCCGTCGAGGATTGCCGCGCCCGTTACAGGCAGATCATCAAAGCCGATGGTGCTGGTCATGGCATCCAGCTTCGCCAGATCGAGATCGATGCCCAGTCGCCGCCAGACTTCCAGACGCAGATCGCGCGAACACCCTACGGAGTCCACGCCCAGCAGCGCCACATTGCGCAGGATGAAGGGTGCCACACTCGTGGGCAGATCCATGCCGCCCGCCAGTCCGCAGGCCCCGACTGCGCCACCATGCTTCATCATGGAGAGCACATTGGCGAGCGTGGTCGATCCCACGGTATCGACAGCCCCCGCGAAACGCTCGCGGGCCAGCGCCTTCACCGGGCCGGAGAGTTCGGCACGGTCAATCACCTCCGCCGCCCCCAGGCTTTTCAGATAGTCCGCCTCCGCAGGTCTGCCCGTCGAGGCAATGACGTGCCAGCCAAGCTTCGCCAGGACCGCGACCGCAACGGAACCGACGCCACCCACCGCACCGGTCACGACCACCGGGCCGCGCTCTGGCGTCAACCCATGGCGCTCCAACGCAAGAATGCATTGCATGGCCGTGAAGCCCGCTGTGCCGATGGCCATGGCCTGCGCGGCTGTCAGCGTCGGTGGCAGGGGCACCAGCCACTCGCCCTTCAGCCGTGCCATGCCGGCATAAGCGCCGTGATGCACCTCGCCCACGCCGCATCCCGTGAGAATCACCTTGTCGCCCGGCTTGAAGGCAGCGTTCGATGAGACCGTGACTTCGCCTGAAAGATCGATGCCGGGAATGAGCGGAAACTTGCGCACGACGGGGGACTTGCCGGTGAGCGCCAGGCCATCCTTGTAGTTGACGGTCGAATGCGACACCCGGACCGTGACATCGCCGTCCATCAAATCCGCTTCGGTCAGCGTCTTGACCGCGACGGTGTATTGGCCGTCCGGCTTGTCCACGACATACGCACGAAAACTGGTCATATTTGTTCCTCACCCTGAGCCTGTCGAAGGGCAATTGCCGCAACAGTGGAACAGCCGCCATCCTTCGACAAGCACAGGATGTGGTTCCGCGCCTGCTTATGCCGGTTGCGGAACCGTTCGGGAAGGGGCTGCCTTCTCCACGATCGGCAGATTGATCACCGCCGAGGCAAAACCGAGCGCGATGGAACCCCACCACACCAGATTGTAATTGCCGTACCACTCGTAGAAAACGCCACCGAGCCATCCGCCCAGGAAACCGCCGACCTGGTGGCTGAAGAAGGCGAAGCCATAGAGCATCGCCATGTCACGCGTGCCGAACATGGTCATCACCAGCGAGGACGTCGGCGGCACGGTTGACAGCCACAGCAGCCCCATGGCTGCACCGAAGGCCAGCACCAGCGTGGTCGATGGTGGAAACATCAGCAGCGCAAGGATGGCGAAGGAGCGCAGGGTGTAGATGATCGCCAAGAGATAGCGCCGTGGCATCCGCGTCATCACGTAACCGGCGCCGATGGATCCAATGATGTTGAACAGGCCGATCAACGCCAGCACCCATGGGCCGATACCGGGATTGATACCGATATCCTTGAGATACGCCGGAAGATGCACCGTGATGAAGGCGAGTTGAAAGCCGCAGGTGAAGAAACCCAGGACCAGAAGAAGATAGCTCGTATGCCCGAAGGCCTGGGCCAGCACCTGCATCAAGGTGCGCTTGTCAGCCTCGCTGTCGGTCGGCAAGGACTGGCGCGGCTCCGTCGCCAGGAACCACGCCAGGGGAATGGCCGACAGAAGCAGCGCGGCAAAGACGATGAGCGACATCCTCCAGCCTGTTCCGTCGATCAGGCCCACCGCAAGCGGCGAGAACAGGAACTGACCGAAAGAACCCGCCGCAGTGCCGAAACCCAGCGCCATCGGGCGCTTCTCTGGTGGCAGCAGCTTGCCGAAAGCGGCCAACACCAGGTTGAACGAGCAGCCCGAGAGGCCAAAACCGATGAGGACGCCTGATGTGATGGTGAACACCGCTGGTGAGCTCGACATCGTCATCAGCACCAGTCCGCTGGCATAGAGGACCATGCCGCCGATCAGCACGCGCAGCACGCCGAAACGGTCTGCTATGGCACCAGCGAACGGCTGGCCGATGCCCCAGAACAGGTTCTGCACCGCAATGGCAAAGCCGAAGGTGTCCCGGCCCCAGTTGTTTTCCGTGATGATCGGGAGTTGGAAAAAGCCCATCACCGAGCGTGGGCCGAAGCCGAACATCGATATCGCGCACCCTGCAGCGATGACGACGGCAGCGGAATAGGCGGTTCTGGGAGCAATGGCTGTCATGATCGCGATTCCGGCTGAGGCGTATGGTTGCACGTTAGGCCATAACCGCAAGTCGGAACAATCACAGTCTCAGGCGCTATCCATCAGCGATCCCGATGGACGGACACACAGAAGCGCCGGGCTTGTGGCCCGACGCTCCTGAACAGGATTGGTCCTGCCACTTACCAATGACGGCCATGACGATAGTCGCCACCGACCGGCTGCCAGCTTGCACTCGCCGGAGCCACCATTTCGGTGCGCTGGCGGGTGGCGTATTGCGCCGGGATCACCTCGTGATGCAGCTGTGGCGCGCGCACCATGACCTGTCGGGAGCGGGTGCCATACACCGCTGGAATCGTCTCATGCACGACCTGCGCCGGGCGGATGACAACAGTCCGGTGCTGCACGGCGTACTGTGCAGGGATTTTAACCCAGCATCCGATCTGGCGGCCATGGGAATCGGTGGTCACCTGCCACTCCTTGCGTGAAGGAGACACCATGACCTGTTCCGCGACACTGCCCAACTGGGCGGGAATCTCCCGGGCCACGGTGTGTGCAGGGTGGACCACGACCTTCTCGTGGACGGTGCCGAATTCAGCAGGCGTGCGGTGCGCGACAGTCTGGGCAGGGCGCACCAGAACGGTCTCGTCGACCGTGCGATACTGGGCGGGGTTCACAACGTGCTTGTAGCAGGTCTGGCAGCCAGAGCCGCCGGCGTGGGCCATGCTGGTTCCCGCAACGAGAGTGGCAGCAGTGATGAACATTTTCAGGGAACGCGACATGATAGAGAACTCCTTATGCATTCGGCGACAGTTTTTCATGCCGTTATGCTTCGAAGACCATATTAAATCCTCAAAAAGATGCAAATATGCAAATAGAGTAAAGTAAATACAGAAAGTATCTGTTTCAGATCGTGACACGAAATCCCATCGAGGGACATTATTCTTTTGGAACATTCAGGATTGTTACGCTTCGGGACACCATCAGCCCATCGTCCGGCGCGAGAGGCGCAGGGCATTGAGCGAGACGGAGACCGACGAGGCCGCCATGGCCGCTCCCGCGATCGCTGGTGTCAGCCATCCCATTGCGGCGAGCGGAATGCCGATGCCATTGAACAGGAAGGCCAGCCAGAGATTTTGCCGAATGACGGTACGGGTCTCCTGTGCCACGCGCAAAGCCAAGGGTATCAGACGCAGATCCGGTCGCATGAGGGTGATTCCCGCTGCGGCGCGGGCAGCATCCGTGCCGGTTCCCATGGCAATGCCGAGAGGTGCTGCGGCGAGGGCAGGCGCGTCGTTGAGGCCATCGCCCACCATCGCTAGTTTGCGCCCTTCGCTGGCCAGAGCTTTGAGCGCTTGAACCTTCCCGGCCGGTTTCAGACCGGCTTGCACCTCCGTGATGCCCAATGTCCTGGCGACTGCTGCGGCGGCGCCTTGGCGATCACCGGACAGCATGATGATCCTGTATCCGTCTGCTCCCAGGGCTTTCGTGACCTGCTCGGCGTGAGGCCTTATCCTGTCGACAAAGGCAAAGGCCCCGATGACGCGTCCCGCCCCTGCCAGCCAGGAGACGGTCTGTGCTTCGCCAAATCCCGGGTCACGGTTGATCACTTGTTCCAGCACGCCAAGCGAGATGCCCGCAGAACGCAGGAACTCCGCAGACCCGAAGAGCGCGGTCACGCCGTTGATCTGTCCGACTACGCCCCCTCCAGGGATGGCCTCCAGCCCCTCTGCAGGTTCGGCTGTGACATCCCGGTCCAAGGCGGCCTCCCGGATCGCGCCAGCCACGGCGTGCTCACTCCCAAGGCACAGCGCCAGCGCCAGCTTCAAGGCATCGTCCGGCCCGATGCCCGGTGCCGAAATCGCGGCAACCCTCGGGCGTCCCTCGGTCAAGGTTCCTGTCTTGTCGAAGGCGATGGTGTCGATGCTGGCCGCCCTTTCCAGCACGTCGACATCGCGCAGGAGGATGCCTGCCCTGGCGGCCGAACCCATGCCCGCCACCAGCGCGATCGGCGTGGCCAGGCCCAATGCGCAGGGGCAGGAGACAACGAGAACTGAAATGGCTGCAACGATGGCCGTTTCGCTGTCTCCGAGCATAGTCCACAGCACAAAGGTGATCAGCGCGATGATCAACACGGCAGGCACGAAAAGGCGTGACACCTGGTCCGCAAGCTTCTGTGACGGTGCCTGCATCATCTGGGCCGCTTCGACCAGCCGTGCGATCCGTGCCAGCGTGGCGTCCTCTCCAACAGCCGTTGCCTCCACCGTCAGCGTGCCGGAGCCATTGAGGGAACCGGCAATCACGTTGCTGCCCGCAACCTTGTGCTGGAACTGGCTCTCGCCCGTGACAAGGCTTTCGTCCATCTCGCTGGCCCCTTGTGTGACAACGCCATCGGCCGCAGCCCGTTGGCCTGGGCGCACGGCGAAATGCTCACCGGATTTCAGGCTCGATGCCGCAACATCGCCCCAGATGTTGTCCCGAAAGACCAGGATCGTGGCTGCCTGCTCACGCGAAAGCGCCGTCAGTGCGTCACCCGAATCCGCTCGCGCTCGTGATTCCAGAACTTTGCCCAGGAGGACAAAAGTGATGATCGCAACTGATCCCTCGAAGTAAAGCGCTTGGGCATGAACGGAATGGCCGTGTCCGGACAGTCCATTGAATACCCGCCATGCGCTCAAGCCGAAGGCCGTGAGCGTGCCGAGTGTCACGAGCACATCCATGTTGGGGACGCCAACCCTCAGGCTGCGGAAGGCCCCTGAAATGAAACGCCAGCCGCACAGAAATTGCACCGGAATGGCCAGCACCAATTGAGCCAATGGCGGCAGAAGCACGCCGTGGCCGTATCCCAGAAAGGCAGCAGACATATCGGCCAGGAAGGGCAGCAGCAGAACAGCGGCCAGGATGAACTGCAGGAACACCTTGTGGTCTTCGGCCTTGCGACTCGCGTGCAGACGCTCACGCGCCAGGCGACGCTCCTCCGGCGTGCCAATCCGCGCACTTGCACCATAGCCTGCGGCCTCAACCGCAGAGATGGCGGCAGCCGCATCGATGGCGACGAAAACATCCGCCCTTTCAAGCGCCGTGTTCACGCGGACGGTCCCGACCCCAGCGAGCCGCTCGAGCGCCTTCTCGACAACGCCTGCACAACCCGAGCAATGCATACCGGTGATATCGAGGGTAAGTGCGGGTGCAAGGGTAGGTGTAAGTGTAGGTGCAAGGGTAGGTACGTGTGAATCAACCATAACCAACAGATGCGGGCGCGGCAGGCCCGTGACAAGTGCTGATAGACAAGATGGACGTTGCGCCTCTTGTATCACTTGCTCCTTCTGCGTCACTTGCGTCTGGTCAAGCTGCGGATTGCGCTGATGCGGCATTCTCCGCACTTTCGACCTTGGCCGATCTGTGGCAACGGAATGACAACGGGTTGCGTTCAAAGGAACCGGGTTCATCCATGGCCACAACAGGCGACACCTCCAGCCTCAAAGCGTCGCCCACAACGTCGCTCAGAAGCCTCCTGCCCCTGATCCCCTATGCAATGCGTCACAAGGGGCGAATAGCGGCAGCCATCGTGGCCCTGACAGTGGCTTCAGCCGCAACCCTGCTGATCCCTGTTGCGGTTCGCCGGGTTGTCGATCTGGGTTTCACGGCGGAAAATGCCAGCTTCATCAGCCAGTACTTCGGCGTGCTGCTCGGCGTGGTCGGCATTTTGGCCGTTGCGAGTTCGCTGCGCTATTATTTTGTCATGACTTTCGGCGAGCGCGTGGTTGCTGACCTGCGCGGGGCCGTCTTCGCTCACCTGACGCGGCTCGACGCCGCATTCTTCGACCGATCCCGCTCAGGAGAACTTGTCTCGCGGCTCTCTGCGGATACGACGCAGCTGAAATCCGCTTTCGGTGCCAGCGCCTCCATTGCCTTGCGCAATGTCGTGCTGTTCCTGGGAGCCACGGTCATGATGGTCTGGACCAGCCCCAGGCTGTCTGCGCTGGTGCTTGTCGCCATACCGCTGATCGTCTTGCCGCTGATCGGCGCGGGGCGTTCCGTGCGCCGCCGTTCGCGCGAGGCGCAGGATGCCCTGGCCGAAACCTCGGCCTATGCCACCGAGCAGATCGGCGCGTCGCGGACCATGCAGATTTTCGGGGCTGGCGATCGCGTGCGCGGCATCTATGCCCGTGCAGTCGAGACCGCCTATGGCACGGCGCGTGACAGCCTGAAAGCACGGGCGCTGCTGACTGCGGTGGCGATCTTCTTCATCTTTGCCAGTGTGATCGGCATTCTCTGGCTGGGTGCCCAGGCTGTGATCGAGGGCAGCATGACGGGCGGTCGCCTGTCGCAGTTCATTCTCTACGCCGTCTTCGCCGCGAGTTCCCTCAGCCAGCTCTCTGAGGTCTGGACGGAAATTTCAGCTGCCGCCGGCGCTGCCGGACGCCTTGCAGAATTGCTCGAGACCAAACCGCAGGTCGGCGAACCGGACCATCCGGTGATCATGCCATCACCATCCAAGGGCGCCATTGCGCTCGAGAATGTCACTTTCGCCTATCCATCACGGCCCGAGCAGTCCTCGCTGGGGCCGATGACGCTTGAAGTCAGGCCCGGAGAGCGGATCGCCATTGTCGGACCCTCCGGGGCAGGCAAGAGCACGCTCGTACAACTCGTGGCCCGGTTTTATGATCCCACAGAAGGCTGTGTCCGCGTTGATGGCATCGATGTGCGTCTGGTCAGCCTGGATGACCTTCGCGCCCGCATCGCGCTGGTACCACAGGATCCCATCATCTTCTCCGGCACGATTGCCGAGAACTTGCGCTATGCCCGCGCCGATGCGACCGATGCTGACCTGCGTCGTGCCTGCACACAGGCCTCTGCCATGGGGTTCATCGATGCACTGGACAAGGGCTTCGAGGCCAAGGTGGGAGAGCGCGGCGTAACACTTTCGGGCGGCGAACGGCAGCGGCTCGCCATTGCCCGCGCGATCCTGAAGGATGCGCCGATCCTGCTGCTCGATGAGGCGACCTCTGCGCTCGACGCGGAAAACGAGGCCGCGGTGCAGGCCGCGCTCGATATCCTGATGCAGGGGCGCACGACCATCGTCGTGGCGCATCGCCTGGCGACGATCCTGAAGGCGGACCGCATCCTGGTGATGGATGAGGGGCGCATCGTGGAGGAGGGCACCCATCAAAGCCTCGCGGCCAAGCAGGATGGGCTGTATGCCCGCCTTGCCCACCTGCAGTTCGATGCGGCGATCAGGGCAGCCAATGACAGTGGAAAATCGGCAAGCAGGAGCGCGGGTTGACGCCTTTGCCCGTTCGCTTGAAGCCTTATCGGCGGTAGAAGGCGATGGCCCGGTGGTTCATGGCATTGACATCAAGCCGCACCGTAAGGGGTGACAAGCGCTTGGCCTCCGCCAGCAAGCGCCTCGCTGCGCCCTGGCCTTTCCACTGCGAACCGACACAAATCCGATCGAGCAATGCTGTGTCGGTATTGATCAGGATGAAGCCGACCATGTGCGGGGTGGCGCCTGTTCCAGCATCCGGCAAAGGCCACCGCCATCGCACCACGCGGCGAACCCCACGGTTCAACGCTCTGTCAGTTTCAGCTCGATCCGCCGGTTTCGCCGCAGGACATCGTCACCCTCGCCATTTTCGAGAGGCTGAAACTCGCCAAACCCGGCAGCCAACAGCCTCGTCTCGGGGATGCCACGAGAGACCAGATAACGAACCACGGCAATGGAGCGGGCCGCCGAGAGTTCCCAATTCGAGGGAAATTGCGTTGAACGCATGGGGCGCGTGTCGGTGTGTCCATCCACACGCAAGACCCAGGCGATATCCGGCGGGATCTCACGCGCAACGTCCATGAGGGCCGCAGCTAGCTTGTCGAGTTCCGGCAAGCCGCCTGGATTGAGGGCGGCTTGCCCGACATCGAACAGTATCTCGGACTGGATGACGAAACGGTCCCCGACGATCCGGAATTCCGGACGGCTGGCCAGAACATTGCGCAGGCGTCCAAAGAAGTCCGAGCGGTAACGGGTCAATTCCTGCACACGCTGGGCGAGCGCCAGATTGAGCCTCGCACCAAGATCGGAGATGCGCGCCTGGGCATCCCGGTCCTTCTGCTCCGACATGCCGAGCGTCTCCTCCAGTGCCGCAAGCTGGCGCCTGAGCGCCACGATTTGCTGGTTGAGAATCTCGACCTGGGCCGCAGCCCTGGCGGAGAGCGCCCGCTCGGTATCCAGCGTGCGCTGGGCGCTGCTTGCCCCGGCTGCGGCGTTGCCGAGCGCGCCCGCTTCCGCCCTGAGGCGATCCGCCTCGCCCCGCGCCCCTTCCAATGTGGCGGTCAAGGCTGCGATGGCATCCTCCCGGCCACGGCCAGAGGTGCGTTCGAGGGACAAGAGATCCGTCAGCTCCGCGATCTGCCGGTTGAGCCTGGTGAGCGCATCGTCACGGCCGCTGACCTCCCGCGAGAGGAAGAACTGCGCCATCATGAAGACCGCAAGCAGGAACACGAAGACCAGCACCAGCGTCGAAAGCGCATCGACGAAGGCTGGCCAGTAGTCGATGCCCTGGTGTCGACGACGGTTGCGTGGAAGCGCCATCAGCTGCGCTCCTTGTCGACCAGAAGCCGCTTCAGCAGCTTCTTCACATCCTCGTGGCTTTCCGATTGGGACTCGACCCAGTCGCGTATCTGCTGCTGTTCTGTCCGCATGTGTTCGACCAGTTGCTGGATGCCCTCTGCCAGACTGGCCAGCGACTGATTGGTGACAGCGGCCCCCGACTGGCTGGAAATAAGGCGGTTCAAGCGCTCCACTGCCGAGGAGAGATCGCCCGTATCGCCAGGCAATGCATCTGTTGCCGTTGTCGACAGCCAGTCCTCCAGCTCGTTGTAGAAGCGTGTCTGGGCCTGCCCCGCCTGCAGGTCGAGGAACCCCAGAATAAGCGAACCTGCAAGGCCGAAAAGCGAGGAGGAGAATGAAATGCCCATGCCCGCCAGCGGTGCCTGCAAGCCGGTCTTGAGCTCGTCGAACAGCACAGTGGCATCCCGCCCGGTCTGCATGGCACCAATGACCTTGCCGACCGATCCGACGGTGTCCAGCAGGCCCCAGAACGTGCCCAGAAGACCGAGAAAAACCAGGAGTCCCGTCAGATAACGTGAGACTTCGCGTCCCTCGTCCAGCCGCATCCCGACCGATTCCAGCACCGATCGCAGCGTGCTGGTGGAGATCATGCTGCGGCCCGCCTTGTCGCCGAGCAGCGTGGCAATGGGTGCAAGCAGCGACGGCGTGGCCTGCAGGGCGAGATCGGGCCGTGCGCCGCGCAACTCATTCACCCAACGCACCTCGCGGAACAGGCGGATCACCTGCCAGAGGGCCAGCAGGATGCCGATGCCAAGACAGCCCAGGATCAGCCCGTTCAGTCCGGGATTCGCCATGAAGGCACTTTGCAGATCCTTGGCCAACACCAGCAGCAGGAAACCCGCCAGCATCAGGAAAACGATCATCCGCAGCAGATACCGGCGCGGCGTGGTCAGTCGCAATGGGTCATGGCTGAGATCAAGGCGGTCAGACATCAGGCAGAAATCCTCTTTGTCCCGAAGTTAGGCGGTCCGCCCGGCAGGCGCAATTGCAACCCGCGCCGTGGCGAAATCGTGACCAGGAGTGTGCTCAAGGCTGCGTCCAATCCCGCGAGGCCGCATATTGACCAGTGCAGTCAGCCATGCGCAGATTCTGGCATGACGAAAGCACCGATAAAGATGTTGAGCCAGTCCGCGCTTGCCCTGCGCATTCAGCGTGTGGCGGGGCAGACCGAAGGCATTTTGACGACCCTGTTGCAGGACGGGCGAGCAGGCTCCGAAATCATGCGTCCTGCTCTCTTGATGGACGCCATGCGGTACACGGCATTGGGCGGCGGCAAGCGGTTCCGACCCTTCCTGCTCGTGGAAACCGCGCGCCTGTTCGGAGTACGGGGAACCGGGCCTGTCCGTGCCGGTGCCGCCATCGAGATGGTTCATTGCTACAGTCTTGTGCATGATGATTTGCCCGCCATGGACAATGATGACACGCGCCGGGGCAAGCCTACGCTGCACAAGATCCATGACGACGCCATGGGCGTGCTGGCCGGGGATGGGCTTCTGACGCTGGCTTTTGACGTGCTGGCGGATCGGCGCACCGCTGCCTCCGCGCACCAACGCATTGAACTCGTGCGGTTGCTGGCCCAGGGGGCTGGCATTGGCGGCATGGTGGGCGGACAGCTGCTCGATCTGGCGGCTGAAGGGCGTTATCCCGCCGACATGTCGGGGCTATCACCCGAAGACAACATTCTGCGCATCCAGTCCATGAAGACGGGAGCGTTGATCGTGGCGGCGTGTGCCATGGGGGCGGTGCTGGGCGGCGCAACGGCGCGGCAGGCGGCAGCGGTTCGCAGCTATGCGCGAGCCCTTGGTCTGGCGTTCCAGATCAAGGATGACCTCCTTGATGTCGAGGGCGATGCGGCAGCGGTCGGCAAGGCGACGGGCAAGGATTTTGCTGCGGGCAAGGGAACCTTCATCAGCCTGCGCGGTGTCTCGGGCGCACGCCACTTCCTGGCTGAGGTGACGGATACTGCCAGGCTGGCGCTAGAGCCCTTTGGTCCGCGTGCCGCTGCGCTGGCGGCGTTGCTCGTCTACAACCGGGACAGAATGTCCTGATCAAGCCCACTGTGTCAGGTGGCATTGTCACACCAGCATCTGTGTGTCCCCATCGATAGCGATGGCCTGGCCCGTCACTGTCGAGGCCAGCGGAGATGCCAGAAACACGATGTATTGGGCGATTTCGGCGGGTGGCACGAACTTCTTGACCGAAACACCCATGAAGGCCAGCTTGGTTGTCTCGTCGAGGCTCATGCCGCGCGCTTGGGCCTTAGCGCCGAGCACGTTGCGGATACGCTGTCCATCCACCAGTCCTGGCAGGATGGCATTGCAGCGGATGTTGTCTGGCCCCAGTTCGATCGCCAGAGACTTTGTGAAGCCGACCACGCCCCACTTGGCCGCCGCATAGGGCGAGCGCATGGCAAAACCGAGTTTGCCTGCGGCGGATGCCAGGTTGATAATGCTGGCCTTGTCTGACAGGCGCAAATGCGGGACAGCGAGGCGCGTGCAGTTGAACTGCCCCGTGATATCGACGGCAAGGCAGCGATCCCAGTCTTCGGGCAGGATTTCCTCGACACGGCCAGTGGGTCCGGCGATGCCTGCGTTGTTGACGAGGCAATCCAGTCCACCCAGGCGCTCCACCGCCGTGTCGAAGAGGGCAGAGACCTGCGCACGGTCCGAGACATCGCAGGGCGTCGCTGACAACGCGGGATCGGAGGTCCGAAGCGCCTGGATTGCCTTCGGATCCACATCGCAGACATGCACAAGGGCACCCTCCGCCACGAACGCCCGGGCAATCTCAAGCCCGATACCACCGGCACCCGCCGTGATAAGGACGCGCAATCCCTTGATATTGAGGTCCATCCGTCGTTCTCTCTCTTGCTTTGTCGCTGCCACTGGACGACCGTGAGGGGTCACCAAGCGGCGGCTGTTGGCTTGAATTGCCTCCATTGAGACAACGTACGACAATGCCGAACTGAATGGGAAGGTGCCATGGCCGCGACACATACCGAAAAGATCATGGCCGTGGTGGGAGCGGGCCTGATCGGGCGGGCCTGGGCCGCGATCTTCGCCCGTGCAGGCTGGCAGGTCAGGCTTTATGACCCGATGGAGGGTCAGGCCGAGCGTTGCCGGGAACTCTGCCGTGAGGCTCTCGCGCAATTGAACAGCCATGGCCTGGCGGATGATCCGGCAGGTGCCTTGTCTCGGATCGTGGTTGCCCCGACCCTTTTCGAAGCACTGACGGGCGTTGTCCTGGTGCAGGAAAACGGCCCCGAGCAGGTGGAACTCAAGATCGAAATCTACTCGGAACTCGATCGGCTGGCTCCCCCCGACGCCATCCTGGCAAGTTCCACCTCCGCCATCGTGGCCTCCCGGTTCACCGAGCATCTGAAGGGGCGTCATCGCTGCCTGGTGGCTCATCCGGTGAATCCACCCCATCTCGTGCCCGTGGTCGAACTGTGCGGTGCGCCCTGGACCGCGCCCGCCGTTGTGGAGCAGGCGCGTGCCATCTATACCGGAATCGGGCAGGTACCGATTACCGTGACCAGGGAGATCGAGGGATTCATCCTCAACCGCTTGCAGGGCGCCTTGCTCACTGAGGCGATGAAACTCGTGGGCGAGGGCTATGTCTCGCCACAGGATCTGGACCATGTCGTGAAGAACGGCCTTGGCCTGCGCTGGTCGTTCCTTGGTCCCTTCGAGACCATCGAGTTGAACGCGCCGGGCGGGATTCCTGATTACATCGCGCGGTATTCCCGCTTTTATCAGCGTCTGGCTGCCGATCCGGCATCACCCACGGCCTGGCAGGGCGAGGGCGCGGCGAAGGTTGCCAGGGACTGGGAGCGAAACCCCGATGCCAACGAGATACGTGACCGTTCCCGTGCCCGTGATGAGCGGCTGGCGGCACTCCAGGCCCACAAGAAAACCTTCAGGGATTGAAAAGGAAACACCCAATGGCCCGCAAAGTCATGATCACTTGTGCCGTCACAGGTGCCATCCACACGCCGTCGATGTCGCCCTATCTGCCGATCACCGCAGCCGAGATTGCGGAGGCAGCGATCGGCGCGGTGGAGGCGGGTGCCGCCCTGGTGCATGTTCACGCCCGCAATCCCGTCACCGGACAGCCGGATCAGTCACCGGAAGCCTTCGAGCCCTTCCTGAAGGTCATCAAGCAGCGCACCAATGCTGTCATCAACATCACCACAGGTGGTGCGCCGACCATGGGCATCGAGGAGCGGTTACGTCCCTGCACGCATTTCAAGCCCGAGGTCGCATCCCTCAACATGGGATCGATGAACTTCGGCCTGTATCCAATGTTGGCCCGCTTCAACACGTTCAAGCATGATTGGGAATTGCCCTATCTTGCGGGTTCAGAAGACCGCATCTTTAAGAACACGTTCAAGGATATCGCGGGCATCCTCACGACCTGCGCCGAGAACGGCACGCGTTTCGAGATCGAGTGCTATGACATTGGGCACCTTTACACGCTGGCACATTTTGTTGATCGCGGGCTGGTGAAGGCTCCATTCTTCGTGCAATCGGTTTTCGGTATTCTGGGCGGCATTGGCGCGCATCCCGAGGATGTTGCCCACATGAAGCGCACCGCGGATCGCCTGTTCGGCAAGGATTATCACTGGTCCGTTCTGGGGGCTGGACGGCACCAGTTGCCGATCGCGGCTCAGGCCGCAGCCATGGGCGGCAATGTGCGCGTGGGGCTGGAAGATTCGCTCTGGCTTGGCGCTGGAAAAATGGCGAAGTCCAATGCCGATCAGGTGCTGAAAGTCCGTCAGATCATCGAGGGCCTTGGCCTCGAGATCGCCACGCCGGACGATGCCCGCGAGATGCTGGCGCTGAAAGGCGCGGACCGCGTCAATTTCTGAACCAGCGGCCTTTCTTTGCTGGAGCTTCGCCATCCGGCCCCGGATCGTCTGGCACCACCATCGTGGGCGGCGGAACCGCTTCGCGCGAAACGGGTGGGAGCACGTCAGCGATGGCCTGAGCACTCTGTGACGCCATCGGCGGTGCAGCTGGCGACGCCTCCACAAGGAGGGGTGCAGCCTTGATCTCGTTGATCAGCAACGCACCGGGTGCCTGCGGCGGTGTTGTCCAGACATATCCGCCGAGCTTGCCGCTAACCGGCGAGATCGGCGACCAGGTCTCCGAGATCCGCCCATCGGCAACCCAGGCCTTGTCGCGCTGGGCCCGTGACGCGCGCGACAGCCACTCCCGGACAAGGCCCATGTTGCCGCCGTCCACTTCTTCCAGCTCGGCCATCAACATGCAGGCCCGCACGGTGGGATGTTCGAGAACCAGCGTCTCAAGCGTCTCGCGGGCCGCCTTGTATTCCCGCGCATCCAGCGCGGCACGGGCGACAATGAGACGGGATTCGCCATCACGTGGAGCCAGTTTCAGCAGGTTCCTGGCCCGCTTGAGGCGATCCTGTGCGGAATCTCCCAAGCGGACATCGAGATAGGCCTCCGCAACATCGGGATGGGGCATGGCGGTCCAGGCCGTTTCAAGCAGCTTGGAGGCGCGGGAATAGTCGCCCTTCTCGCTAGTCTTGCGGCCCAGGAATGCGGCCGCTGGCGCCAGCGAGGGATCGAGCTTGACGGCTTCCTGCGCACTGCGAAAGGCGGCGTCCTGCTCGCCGCTGCTGCGGTCGAGTGCGTCAGCCGCGAGCAGGATGGCGCGTTGCTTGCGGGCGGCGTCCTTGTTGATCAGCCTGCGGCTGGCTGCCTGCTCGACGAGCGCCATGGCCCCCAGCCAGTTCCGGTCCCGGCACAGATGGGCAAGTGCCGCATCGCTGGCCCAATCCGCGGAGGGAGCCAGCTTGTAAGCCTCGTCGGCATAAAACCGCGCAGAGCGGTCATCGTTCTTGCGTTTTGCCTCGATATACAGCCCGCGCAATCCGACAACGCGGGTATCGCGGTGTTCCAGCATCGCGTTGAAGGCTGTCTCGGCCTTGTCGCCCTGGCCGGAAAGCTGGGCGGATTGCGCGTTGAGCAGCAAGGCCAGTGGCTCCTGTCCCAGCAGCTTCTGGGCTTCTCCCGCATGTCTGGCCGCGCCGCGTGCATCGCCCGAGCTGACCGCGACCATGCCTTGTGCCACGGCGTTATACCCTTTCTGGCGGCGTCGGCTGCGGTTGGCCAACGCCATCAGGCTGGGAAGACGAAAGAACAGTCGGAGCAGACTCCAGATAATGGCCAGCGCGATGCTTGCCACTAGTACCGTGATGATCGCAGGCAGGATATCCAGACGGTATTCGTGATCGAGCCAGTTGACCGTGACACTGCCAGGCCTGTCGGCAATCCAGCTGAGGCCAAGCGCGGCGGCCAAAAGCAGGGCAAGGAAGACAATGACGCGGACCATGAACTACTTCCTCAAACCGGCAGTGACGGCATCCTGCAAGATGGCAAGTGCCTTGGCAGCCTTGTCGCGCTCTCCCACCTGGGCACCCCAAGCGGTTGATGCGGCCCGCGCAGGTTCCGGCAGCTTGCCCCAGGCCGCCAATGCTGCGGGGATGTCGCCGCGTCTCAGCGACGCTTCAATCGTTGAAACCAAGGCAGGCGGTGTGTCGCCCGCGCTCTCGCTGGTGGGTCTTATGCTGACAAAGCGTTGCAGAAGTCCCGCCACACCGCCTTGATCAGCCGTGCCTGCCAGCTTCGAGGCGAGAGGCGCAAAACCTGCTGCAAGTGCCTGTGCGGTCGGCGCACCCTTCTCGGCCATGGGCTTCAGGGGCAGGAGTTGCTCAGGCTTGGCTCCCAGAAGCTCGGCTGCCGCCATTTCATTGGTGAATGGCGCACCACGATGGAACGCTTGGGCCAGCGCCTGCGTGGCGGAAAACAGCGGCGCGGCGCTGCCTGCATCGATGCGGCGGTTGGCCTGCTCGACCTTCTGATCAAGCGCGGCCAGCCGGGGATCGGCAGTCTTGGCCGCAGCGTCAGCCTTGGCATCAAGCGCTTTCAGCTGTGCTTCGAGCGCGGATATGCGCTGCTGGACCGGCGTCAGATCCAGGGCAGGTTGCGGTGGCGGAGCAGGGGTGCTGGCTGCAGTTACGGGGCGTCCCGCAAGCGCCTTGACCTCACCCTCCAGCCCGGCAAGCTTCTGGGTCAGCGGTTGTGCCACATCAGCCATGCGCTTGGCGACATCCGCTTCCAGGCGAACCAGGGACTGGCGGAGTGTTTCCAGTTCGGACTTGCTCACAAGAGCTGGCATCTGCTTCGAAATGTCTTGCTGCGTGCGCTCGATTCCACCCAAGCGCGTTGCGTCTGATGCCAGACTTCCAGCAAAAAATCGTGGCACCAACGTGCCGCCCACGCCGCCGAACAAGGCTCCCATCAGGCCCGCCATTGCGAGCGGCAGCACAATGCCGGGTTTGGGTGGTGGAGGAGGGGGGACGAACAGCGGCTCCGTGGCTGGCTCAGGCTCCGTGGCTGGCTCAGGCTCCATGGCTGGCTCCGATTTTGGGTCTGATTCCTGTGCAGTAGCCGTGGCGGACGGCTCAGCAGCAGGCTCGGTGGTTGCAATCGCTGCCGTGGCTTGTTCCTGTGCAAAAGATGCTTCAGGCAGCACTTCCGCCGTGAAGACTGGCTCAGGTGCTGCTTTCGGTGCAGGAGCTTCCTCTGCTTTCAGCTCGATCAAGGGAGCGCGTCGCCGTTGTCGGGCTGATTTCGTCTCAGACGCAGGCGTGTCACGGTCAGGCATCATCCATCTCCAGTCTGGAGTTTGAAGGCAAATCCCGTCCGATCACAAGATCAAAGACATGACAACCGTGTTCAGCAGGTCACGATTGGTCCGACCTGCTGCAGTGCATCGATCATGGAGGCAAGGTCTGGCCGTGCCGCCACGATGCAGCGGGTATAACCCGGCACTGCGGCTGCCACCGATATGAAGAGATGGGCGGGACGGTCTGCTTCTTTCGCAAGCCCCGCCTTTTCTGCGAGTCCGGCGAAAACAGTAGCAGATCGAGGGGAAAAGTGCAGTACGGCGTCAATATCGGCTGCTCTCAGGCCGTTGGCCGCCTGTTCCGGCAGTGTTTTCTGTGCGGCGCTCTCGTAGGTTTCCACGGGCAACACCACGAAAGCGGCACCCAGGTTGCGCAATGCAGCATCGCGCCGCTCGACCCCGGCGAGATAGGCGAAGCGGCCACCACCGGGATTGGCACGGCTGATCACCATTGCGAGATCATGACTGTCACCCCGTGCGGAATGAATCGTCCGAAATCCCAACCGTGCGGCCTCCTCCGCCGTGGCATCACCGACGGTGAAGACAGGAATGGAATAATGTCCTGCAACCAGCCGTGCATGACGCAACGCATTGGCGCTGGTCACGATGAAAGCATCGACAGATCCCGGCACGCGATGCGGCAGCGGCCTGATCTCGAAAAGCGGAGCGACAAGCGGTTGATGTCCGGCAGCCCGCAAGGCTTCCGCCGTTCGCTGGCTGTCCTCGATCGGTCGTGTGACCAAGACGCGCATCAGACGTGGAAGATGTCCGGTGGCAATTGCGCCTTGATCCGATGGCCGAGCGCCTGGCCGACCGCAACGGCATCAGTGCCGCTCTCGCTGCCGTCAAACGAGCGCGTGCCATCCGGTGACAGCACCAGCCCTTTGAGCATCACACGGCCATTTGCAACCGTGGCAAACCCGGCGATGGGCGTCTTGCAGGAGCCATCAAGCACGGTCAGGAACGCGCGTTCCGCCGCTATGCAGGTCGTGGTGTGGGCGTGCGTGATGGCGCGTGCCGCAGCCAGTGATCTGGCGTCCCCCTCTCGCACCACAAGGCCGATCGCTCCTTGCGCAACGGCTGGCAGAAAATCATCGGCTTCCATCACCGATGCCGCTTCATGCGCGAGGCCAAGCCGATTGAGGCCCGCGAGCGCCAGGATTGTCGCATCAACTTCCCCAGATTTCAGCTTCGCCAACCGTGTCTGCACATTGCCGCGCAGCAGCTCAACCTTCAGGTCAGGCCGCAGGCGCCGCACCATGGCCTGCCGCCTGAGCGACGCCGTGCCGACGATGGCACCAGACGGCAAGTCCATGAAGGTTCTGGCCTTCAGGCAGATGAAGGCATCGCGCGGGTCTTCCCGCTCCAGAAAACCGGCTTCGATCAACCCAGCAGGAAGTTTTGTCGGCAAATCCTTGCCGGAATGCACCGAGATATCCACAAGGCCGGCGAGCTGCGCCTCGTCAATCTCCTTGGTGAACAGCCCCTTGCCGCCGGCCTCAGCCAGCGCCCTGTCGAGAATCTGGTCTCCGATCACCTTGATGATGTCGATGCGGAAGCGTTCCTTCGGTTCCTGCAAGGCTTCCGCAAGCCGCCTCTGGGTCTCGTGGGCCTGGGCCATGGCAAGCGGGCTGCCACGGGTACCGATGGAAAACAGGGAGGATAACGCGGCCACGAAGTCTCTTTCACGGGTTGTCGCGGCGGCAAGCGCACGCCTATACAGGGCTAGCCGCTTGAGGCTTCCACTTCAAGCGCCAGGGTCTTCGCAAGAATACAGACGGCTTGGAAAAACCAACGGCTTGAGCCAGTCCGGACAGGTGATCATGAACGACATGCTGGTGCTTGGCATCGAAACAACCTGCGACGAAACAGCGGCTTCCGTTGTTCGCCGCCTTCCCGATGGCAAGGGCGATATCCTGTCCAATGAGATTCTTTCGCAGATTGCCGAACATGCCCGCTTCGGCGGCGTGGTGCCCGAAATCGCAGCCCGCGCCCATGTGGATTACCTTGATCGCATCATCCGGCGGGCGCTTGATGTGGCCGAGGTCAAGCTTGCGGACCTTTCCGGCATCGCGGCGGCTGCGGGACCAGGGCTGATCGGCGGCGTGCTTGTTGGCCTTACAACCGCCAAGGGCCTCGCGCTGGTATCGCGCAAGCCCTTGATGGCGGTAAATCACCTGGAGGCGCACGCACTGTCACCGCGCCTGACCGATGGTGTGCCGTTTCCCTATCTGCTGCTGCTGGTGTCTGGCGGACACACGCAACTCGTCGCCGTGACAGGCGTGGGCGAATACAGCCGCATCGGCACCACCATCGACGACGCCATCGGCGAAGCCTTCGACAAGGTGGGCAAGATGCTGGGTCTGCCCTATCCCGGCGGCCCAAACGTCGAGCGCGAGGCCGCGAAAGGCAATCCCGAACGGTTTGACCTGCCCCGACCGATGCAGGGGCGCCCGGAACCGAATTTTTCGCTGTCCGGCCTCAAGACGGCCGTGCGCATGGCGGCAGACAACATCGCGCCTGTCTCGGCAGAGGATGTCAGCGACCTTTGCGCCTCTTTCCAGGCCGCCATCGTCGATGTCGTGGTGGAACGCACGCGAGCAGGCCTGCGTGTCTTCCGAGAGCGCTTCGGCCACCCGCAGGCGCTGGTGGTGGCGGGCGGCGTGGGGGCCAACCAGCCCATCCGCCGGGCGTTGCAGCGTCTGGCCTTCGAGGCTGGATTGCGGCTCGTGGTCCCACCTCCCCATCTGTGTACCGACAATGGCGCCATGATCGCCTGGGCGGGCATCGAGCGGCTGTCGCTTGGTCTGATCGATGGCATGGACGCCCCCGCAAGGGCGCGCTGGCCGCTGGACAGCAAGGTCGAGCCTGTCGTGGGATCCGGTCGGCTGGGGGCGAAGGTGTGATGGAAATGGGCCTTCTTTTCCTTCCCCCTTGGGGGAAGGTGGCCGCTGGAGGCGGACGGATGAGGGAGAATCCCGGCGTTCGTGGTTCTCCCTCATCCGTCATGCTCGGCATGACACCTTCCCCCAAGGGGGAAGGAAGACTGCGCCCATGACAGCCACAGTCTTCCAGCACATCGGCATAGTCGGCGCAGGAGCCTTCGGCACGGCCATGGCGCAGGCCTCGGCGCGGGCTGGGCGCCGCGTGACCCTGTTTGCGCGTGATCCGGTCCAGGTCAGTGAAATCAACACGAAACACGAGAACACGAAGGCTCTGAGGGGCTGCCGCCTTGACCTTGCCGTAAAAGCCACAGGTGATCTCGCAACGCTTTCGGCGTGCAGTGCGGTGATCCTGGCCCTGCCCATGCAGGCCACGCGGTCCGTCGTGGAGGCCTTGGCCCTGGTGCTGCCCAAGGGCGTACCGCTGATCTGCACGGCCAAGGGCATCGAGCAGCACACGCTCCTGCTTGCCACCGATCTCGTCACCGATCTGATGCCGGGCCATCCGGTGGCAATCCTGTCAGGCCCGAGTTTCGCCGTCGATATCGCGTCCGGACTGCCCACTGCCGTAACGCTTGCCTGCGCCGATCCCTATCTTGCGCAGGCCCTTGCGCAGGCGCTCAACACGCCTGCGCTGCGAATTTACCACGGCACGGATGTGCGCGGCGTCGAGATCGGTGGGGCGGCCAAGAATGTTCTGGCGATTGCGGCAGGCGTTGTCGCGGGGCGCGGCCTTGGCGACAGTGCGCGCGCAGCCGTCATCACACGCGGGTTCGCGGAAATCCGGCGCTTCGGCGCAGCTTTTGGCGCAAAGCCAGACACGCTGATGGGCCTGTCAGGGCTTGGCGACCTGCTGCTGACGGCGTCCTCGCCGCAATCGCGGAATTATGCGCTGGGCCTGCGGCTGGGCGGTGGCATGCCGATGGACGAGGCGATTTCGTCGGGCAAGCTGGCGGAAGGCGTCGCCACCGCATCCGCCCTGATGGAACTGG
>JANNEO010000142.1:0-32932 GCA_031378805.1 Hyphomicrobiales bacterium | reverse complement strand
ACCATCGTGCTGGTGTCGAAAGAGCCGTACAGGGCTTTTGCCCGCGTTGCTGCGGCGTTTTTCCCACAATCCATGCGCCCGCAATCGCTGTTTGGTGCCAAGGGTATCTCCGCTGGCTCGTTCGTCCACCCCGAAGCGCGGCTGGAGCAGGGCGTTGTGGTTGATCCCGGCGTGATCATCGGGCCAGGCGCCGAGATCGGTGCCAACACGATCCTTTGTGCCAACGCCGTGATCGGTCCTGGCGTGACGATCGGGCGGGACAGCGCCATCGGGCCGAACACAGCGATCTCCCATACGCATCTTGGCAACAGGGTGATCATCCATGCTGGCTGCAATATCGGCCAGGATGGCTTCGGCTTCGCCATGGCGCCGCAAGGGCATCTCAAAGTGCCGCAGGTCGGCCGCGTGATCATTCAGGACGACGTGGAGATCGGCGCAGGGACATGCGTGGATCGCGGCATGAACCGCGACACGGTGATCGGCGAAGGCACCAAGATCGACAACATGGTGCAGGTCGGCCATAATGTGACCATTGGTCGTCATTGCGTGATTGTTGCGCAGGTCGCCCTGGCGGGCAGCTCGAAGCTCGAGGATTTTGTGGTGATTGGCGGGCAGGCCGGTGTCATCGGGCACGCAACGGTGGGCATGGGTGCGCAGATTGCCGCCACCTCTGCCGTTGGGCGTGACGTGCCGCGCGGCGAGCGTTGGGGCGGCACACCCGCCAAGCCGATCAAGGAGTTGTTCCGAGACATGGCCGCGCTGGATCGCCTTCTCAAGGGCAGGGCCAACAACACTCTTGCTACCGCCAACAGCAAGAACGAAGGCAGCGAAGGGCAGGGGACGCCATGACGGAGCCAACAGCGCCAAAACCCGATTCTCCAAAGACCTTGGAGACCATCGACATCCAGCGGATCATGCATTTGCTGCCGCACCGTTATCCGTTCCTGCTGGTCGACAAGATCATCGAGATCCGCGAGTCCGGCTTCTGCATTGGCATCAAGAACGTCACCTATAACGAGCCGCAGTTCCAGGGGCATTTCCCCGGCAATCCCATCTTGCCCGGTGTGATGATCATCGAGGGCATGGCGCAAGCCGCGGGCTGTGCCGCGCTGGTCTCGGGCCAGGCGGGAGAGCGGGCGAAGATGGTCTATTTCATGACAGTCGACAAAGCCAAGTTCCGCAAGCCGGTGGTCCCTGGCGATGTGCTCGAATATCACATGACCCTGCTCAACCGCCGCAAGAACATGTGGTGGTTCCGTGGCGAGGCCAAGGTGGCTGGCGTGCTGTGCGCCGAGGCCGAGCTTGGCGCGATGATCGTTTCCGACTAACCAGAAGCGCGTCGGCGCCCCTTCTTCCCGGGAGATGTCCCTTGTCGTCCATCCATCCCCTGTCCGTCGTTGATCCCTCCGCCAAAATCGGAGCAGGAGCCACCATCGGCCCATTTTGCACGGTTGGACCCGACGTCGTGCTGGGCGAAGGCGTGACTCTGATCAGTCATGTTGCGGTGGCGGGGCGCACCCGCATCGGCGCACGCACACGGGTGTTCCCCTTCGCCTCGCTCGGCCACGAACCGCAAGACCTGAAGTACAAGGGCGAGGCCTCCACCCTCGTCATTGGCGCGGATTGCACGATCCGCGAGGGTGTGACGATGAATCCGGGCACTGAAGGCGGCACTATGACCACGATCGTGGGTGACAAATGCACCTTCCTCGCCAATTCCCATGTTGCGCATGACTGCAAGCTCGGCAACGGCGTGATTTTCTCCAACGGCGTGCTGCTGGCCGGGCATTGCACCGTCGGCGACTATGTCATCGTCGGTGGCGGCTCAGCCGTGCATCAATTCGTGCGTATCGGCGATCACGCCTTCATTGGCGCGATGACCGGGATCGGCAATGACGTAATCCCTTACGGCATGGCGATCACGGCGCAGCGAGCGGCGCATCTTTCCGGACTGAACATCATCGGCCTGAAGCGCCGTGGCTTCACACGGGAGCATATCCATGAATTGCGCCGTGCCTACCGGCTGCTTTTTGCCAATGAAGGCACACTGAAAGAGCGCGTGGAAGATGTGGCGGGCGAGTTCGAGGAGCACCCGCTGATCCACGAAATCCTGGACTTCATCCGCGAGGGCGGAGACCGCGCGATCTGCGTACCGCACGAGAGCGAGTGAACACAACCCTCCCGCCAGTTCTGACCATCGCGCTTGTCGCGGGTGAATCCTCGGGCGATCAGCTCGGCGCACGCCTGATGGATGCCTTGCAGGCCGCAACGGGTGGCACAGCGCGGTTCATCGGCGTGGGTGGGCCGCTGATGGAAGAGCGCGGCCTGGTCAGTGCCTTTCCCATGGCCGACATCGCAGTGAATGGCTTGTTGCCTGTGGTGAAACGCCTGCCGTTGCTCCTCAGGCGGATCGCGCAGACAGCATCCAGCATTGCCGCTGCGAGGCCTGACGCGGTGGTGCTCATCGATGCGCAGGATTTCAACAAGCGCGTTGCGCTCAAGGTGCGCAAGCAACTGCCGGGAACGCCGATCATTGGCTATGTCTCGCCCACGGTTTGGGCCTGGCGCTCGGGACGCGCGCGCAAATTGCGACCGTTGCTTGATCGACTCATGGCAGTCCTGCCTTTCGAGCCTGACGTCCATCGGCGGCTGGGTGGTCCGGATACGGTCTATGTCGGACACCCCCTGATGGAGCGCCTTGTGGACATCGTGCCAAACGCTGCGGAACAGGCGGCCCGGGCGACACCGCCTTATCGCCTGCTCATCCTGCCGGGCAGCCGCCATGCCGAGATCACCAGGCTACTTCCTGTTTTTGGGGATGCCGTGGGTCTGCTCAAACGGCGCTTTCCGAAGCTCGAAGTCGATCTGCCAGCAGTTCCGCATCTCGCGGAAGAGATCGGCATGATGACATCGACCTGGCCAGTTCAACCCAGGATCCTGCTGGGGGAAGCCGCGAAATGGCAAGCCTTCCGCAGCGCCAGGGTCGCGCTGGCGGCTTCCGGCACCGTGACGCTAGAGCTTGCGCTGGCACAGGTGCCCATGGTCGTGGCGTATCGTGTCGGGTGGATCGAGGGCGAGATTGCTCGCCGCATGATTTCGGTCGAATCGGCCTCGCTCCCGAACCTGATCCTAGGCGAAAAAGTCATCCCGGAATTCATCGAGCGTGGCTGGACAGGTGCTGATTTGGCCAACGCGCTGTCAGCACTACTCGACGATGGGGAAAGCAGGGAGCAGCAGCTCGCAAGCTTTGCCGTTGTACGAAGTCGCATGGAACCAACCGCCGCATCGCCAAGTGCGACAGCCGCCGCGCTTGTTCTGGCGCTTGTCGATCAGGTGAACAGCAGGCAGCGGCGTCCTGCATAACGAAAAGGCCGCAGTTTCCTGCGGCCTTGTGCATGGGCGCGGTTTCTCACAGCACTCTCAGCGGCGCTGCGCCGCCGGGATGTAGTCGCGCTGCGGTGAACCCGTGTAGAGCTGGCGCGGGCGACCAATCTTCTGGCCGGGATCTTCGATCATCTCCTTCCACTGCGCAATCCAGCCGACCGTGCGGGCCAGCGCGAACAGCACCGTGAACATGGACGTCGGGAAGCCCATCGCCTTGAGCGTGATGCCTGAATAGAAATCGATGTTGGGATAGAGCTTCTTCTCCACGAAATACGGATCGGACAAGGCAATCCGCTCCAGCTCCAACGCCACGTCGAGCAACGGATCATCCTTGATGCCGAGTTCGTTGAGCACCTCATGCGTCGTCTTCTGCATGATGCGGGCGCGGGGGTCGTAGTTCTTGTAAACGCGGTGACCAAAGCCCATCAGGCGGAACGGGTCGTTCTTGTCCTTGGCCTTGGCGATATACTTTGGAATATTCTCGACCGAGCCGATTTCGGCCAGCATCTTGAGCGCGGCTTCGTTCGCCCCGCCATGGGCAGGGCCCCAAAGGCAAGCGATGCCGGCAGCGATGCAGGCGAAGGGATTGGCGCCCGATGAGCCAGCGAGGCGCACCGTCGAGGTCGAGGCGTTCTGCTCATGATCGGCGTGCAGGATGAAAATCCGGTCCAGCGCACGGCTGAGGATCGGGTTCACCTTGTAGTCCTCGGCAGGCACGGCAAAGCACATGCGCAGAAAGTTCGAGGTGTAGTCGAGGCTGTTCTGCGGATACACGAAAGGTTGGCCGATGGTGTATTTATAGGCCATCGCCGCCAGCGTCGGCATCTTGGCGATCATGCGCATCGACGCGATCATGCGCTGTGTCGGGTCGGAAATATCGGTGGAATCGTGATAGAACGCCGACATCGCGCCAACAGCCGCCACCATGACCGCCATGGGGTGCGCGTCGCGGCGGAAGCCCTGGTAGAAGCGGGCCATCTGTTCATGCACCATGGTGTGGCGCGTCACGCGGTAGTCGAAATCCGCCTTCTGCGCTGCCGTCGGCAATTCGCCGTAGAGCAGCAGGTAGCAAGTCTCCAGGAAGTCACCATGTTCGGCCAGTTGCTCGATCGGAAAGCCGCGATAGAGCAGGATGCCTTCGTCACCATCGATGTAGGTGATCTTCGACTCGCAGGCTGCGGTCGACGTGAAGCCCGGATCATAAGTGAACATGCCGGTCTGACCGTATAACTTGCCGATATCGACGACTTGCGGTCCGATGGTGCCTGGCCGCACCGGAAGATCGAGAACCTTGTCGTCAACCTTGAATGTGCTGGTATGCACGGTCATGGATGATCTCCTGCGAAAATGTCGACTTGACCCGAGGTCCGCCCGGCGCGAAAAAATTTGTGCGCTGCGGTATAACACTTTGACTATAGCATTGCCCGGCTCTCATCAAGCACACTGTCCTAGGCTGAAAGCAGCATGGTCCAGAATGAAAACGGTTCAAGTCGCTTTGTGGATCGCCATGCGAACAGCCACCAGAACGGTGTATGCCCCCAGCATCACGGCGAGCGCCAGAGCGAAGCCATGAACCCCAAGGCCGTCCATGCCAAGGCCGACAAGGGGAGGGCCGATGATCAGGCCAACCGAATACAGCATCACGAAAGCCGCATTGGCGTTTGCCAGTTCATGTCCCGTGTATCGCGCTCCAAGATGCGCCAAGCCAACCGTGTATAGCCCACCCGTGAAGCCACCCCAGATGAACAGCACGATGTAGAAGGCCACAGGGACACCGATGGTCAGAGGCATGGCGATGGCACCCACGCAGCCGATGAACCCGCACAGAAGCAGGATCTTGCGCCTATCCGAGTGATCCGAGAGCCAGCCGATGGGAATTTGCGAGACGATGTTGCCGGCCACAACGACGCTGATCAGCAGGGCTGCGGAAATCTCGGGCATGTCATTGCGCAGGCCATAGACCGGAAACAGGGCGAAAGCACCGGTCTCGATGGCCCCGAAGACAAGCCCGGCGAATGTAGCGACCGGAACGGCGGTCATGTAGCGCACCACGCCGTTCTGCTTTTCCTCTGTGATGCTCGGCAGTCCATCGCCCGTGAGGTAAAGCGGCACAAGCGCCAGCACATAGATCGCAAGACCAGCAACGAAGGGCGCCGCGCCGGTGGTCCCGGTGAAGCTCAGCACGACAGGGCCAAGCACGAAGCCGATGGCAAGCATGGTGGCATAGATACCCATCACGGTACCGCGCTTCTCTGGAGGAGCTGCCGCGTTGATCCAGTATTCGGACAGCACGAACAATGTGCCGATGCAGGCTCCGAAGACGAAACGCAGGGGATACCACATCCAGAACGGCGAGAGGTGGAACGCCATGACCGTGGCTGCCGCGACCAGTATCGCTCCATAGAGAATAGGACGCAGGCCGATCCGGGCCGCGAGCGTTGGCACGAAGGGCGCGACACACAGCGTGCCGACACCCGCCACCGCAGTGTTCACCCCGGACATCGTGCTCGACACCTGCATCCGCTCCATCAGGATCGACAGGAGCGGAATGAACAGGCTGAGCGAGAGGCCAACAAGCGTGATCAGCAAGATGGCCGCCGCGATGATTGCTTTTTGCGGTCTTGGCGAGGTCAAAAGAGGCTCGGTCAAACTGTTTCCCGCAGGAATCGGCGGCGGCGCTCGAAATAGAACGGCACAGGCGCATCACGTTCGAGGCCAATGGTCAGCCGCTCCTTCAATTCAAGCAGCACGACCTGCGTGATGGACGGGAGGTCAAGCTGCACAGCGTCGTCGATCTCAGTCCAGACGAGTTCCGTCAATTCCGCATCCTCGCCGATGATGCGCTCCACCTTGCCGCCGACCGCCGCCAGTGGCGCTGCGAAGAACCGCGTGTCGAAGCGCCTTGGACGGCCTGGTGGCGTGATGGCGCGGGCGATGAAGGTGAGGGCATCGGGTGTCGGAAACAGGCCCTGATCAGCGAATTCCTGCCAGGCCCCCGCAGGCGCCTTTTCCGGCGCACCGAAATCAGCATGGCCGATCATCAGTCCCGTTTCCTCGAACGTCTCGCGGATAGCTGCCATGACAAGGGCCCGGCAGCGCAGGGGCGTCATCCGGGTGGTCGCCGCCATTAGCCGCATCTCAGCGCGGGGAGACAGCGCACCCGACGCCAACATCAGCTTGTCTGTTGCGTCCACGCGCCCGCCTGGAAACACGAATTTTCCTGGCATGAATTTCAGCTTCATGCTGCGCTTGCCCATCAGAACCTTGGGCTTCCTGGCCTTCAGATCGAGCAGGATCAGCGTCGCGGCGTCGACCGGTCGCAGCTGTGGCGCACTACGCGGACGCGTTTCGGATTCGATGCGGGCTCTCATCGCTTCGGCAGGAGCCAAGCTCATTTGAGGCCAGGCCGGGCAGAGGCGGGCAAGGGTTGGGCGTGAAAATCTCCCTTGGCATCGAAGCCATGCAGCCGCAGGCCCCATTGCAGGCCGATGATCGCGCCCTTCACCGGCTGCATCAGTCCGATGGTCGCCAACAATGTCAGTGGCAGAAAAACGGCGAAATAGACCCAAAGCGGCCAGGGATTGGCGGACATCTCGACGCCCAGAATGATCGGCACAGCCACATGCCCCACGATCATGATGGTGACATAGGGGGGCAGGTCATCCGAACGCTGCCCTTCCATGCTCTCGTTGCAATGCTCGCACGCATCCACCGGTTTCAGGAAGGCGCGGAACAGCTTGCCTTCTCCGCAATGCGGGCAACGGCAACGAAAGCCCTTCCATACGGCATCTGCCGCGAAACGCTCACCCTTGCTCTTGATGCCGGTTGAGGGTGCGGAGGTCATTCTAGCGTCCCCGTGATTGGCGGCCAAGCTTGCGGTAGGAGGGGGTGTCACCACCCCTGCGCCGGGCGCCGCGTTTGCCCGTCACAGGCTTCATATAGCGGCCCTTCGACAGAATCTCGAACTTTAATGCACCCGCAAAGGGAGCTGCTTCAGCAAGCCGCACTTCTACCGTATCACCCAGCCTGAATGCTTCGCCCGTGCGTTGCCCCACCAGCGCCTGCGCCGCCTCGTCGTGATAGAAGAAGTCTGCGCCAAGAGTGCCAGCCGGTACATAGCCGTCGGCACCCGTCTTGATCAGCTTCACGAACAGGCCGGATTTCGTCACACCGGAGATTCGCCCTGCGAATTTCGCGCCGATCTGATCCTTCAGATGCGCCGCGACCAGCCGATCGTAGGTGTCACGCTCCGCCATCATGGCCCGCCGCTCGGTCGTCGAGATTTTCTGGCCGATCTGACGCAAGCCATCGAGGCTGACATCCGGCAAGCCGTCCTTGCCAAGCTTCAAGGCCTTGATCAGCGCCCGATGCACGATGAGGTCGGCATAGCGGCGGATGGGCGAGGTGAAATGGGCATATTTGCGCAGGTTCAGGCCGAAATGGCCGATATTCTCTGGACCATACTCTGCTTGCGCCTGCGAACGCAGAACCATCTCGTTCAGCAGTTGTGCGTGTTCGGATGCAGCCAGCCGCTGGAGCGTGCGGTTGAAAAGGGAAGGGCGCACTGCGCCTGCCTTCGGCAGGTCGATGTCCAGCGTCTTCAGGAAGGACCGCAGGCTCTCCATCTTGGCCGGTGATGGCTCGTCGTGCAGCCGGAACAGCAGGCCCTGCCGCTGCTCGATCAGCGTTTCCGCCGCGCAGACATTGGCGAGGATCATCATCTCCTCGATCAGCCGGTGGGCATCCAGCCTGTCACGAAAGATCACGTCCTGGACCTTGCCTTCCCCATCCAGCACAAGCTTGCGTTCCGGGAGTTCAAGATCGAGCGGCTCGCGGCCCGTGCGCTCCTGCTTCAGTGCGCCGTAGGCCGCCCAGAGCGGTTTGAGGACTGTCTCCAACAAACCCTCATCCAGAGCTTGTCGATGGAGAGAGGGCGGAGTTTCAGTGTTGGCTGGAACATCCTTCGACAAGTTCAGGATGAGGTTGGCGGGCGTCCCATCAATCAGCGCCTGCGCTTCCTCATAAGCGAGCTTGGCGTGCGAGCGCATCATGATGCGGTGGAAGCTGTGGCTCTTCTTGCGGCCGTCCGCTCCGATGACCACGCGCACTGCAATGGCTGGGCGGTCCTTGTCCGGCACCAGCGAACACAGGTCGTTGGAAATACGCTCTGGCAGCATCGGCACGACGCGGTCCGGGAAATAGACGGAATTGCCGCGCAGGAACGCCTCGTCATCCAATGTGGACCCCGGCGTCACATAGGCCGCGACATCGGCGATGGCGATCGACAGGATGAAGCCACCTGGATCAGCAGGATCAGCCTGCGCATGGACCGCATCGTCGTGGTCTTTGGCATCGGCGGGATCAATGGTGATGAGCGGCAGGGCGCGCCAATCCTCGCGGCCCTTGAGCAGGGCAGGCTTCACCGCCTCCGCAGCTTCAAGCACCACTGGCGGGAAGACATGGGGAATGCCGTGCATGTGGATGGCGATGAGGCTCGCGGCCTTCTCCGAAGAGACGTCACCCAGCCGCTCGACCACGCGGGCCGATTTGAGACCGAGGCTGCTCTCGCGGATTGTCTCGACGGCGATGAGTTCGCCGTCCTCAGCGCCGTTCGTGTCGTTCGGGCCGATGCTGATCTCGCGGCCCAGTGCCTTCTTGTCCACGGGCAGCAACCGTCCGCCACCGCCGCCATGGGCTCGAAACACGCCAATGACCTGTTCCGGTCGCTTGGCCAGCACCTTCAGCACGCGGGCATGAATGCCGCTGAAATCCCGCGCGTTACCGATTCGGTCGATCTTGAGGATGACATGATCACCGATGCCGGGCGGGAATTTGTCGCGCCTGCTGCTGTGGACGATCAAAGAAGGTGCCTCTCCCTCGGTCCAGTCCAGCGGCTTGGCAATCAGATCACCGTCGCGGTCACGACCAGTGATTTCGGCTGGAAACACGGGCGGCAGGCGTGCGAGCGCTCCGCCGGTGTCGGCGGTGGAGGTGTTTGGGTCTCGCTGCTTTCGGGCCATTGTGCGGGTGCCTTCCTTCTCCCCTGGGAGAAGGTGCCCGCCGGATGGCGAGCGGATGAGGGAGAATCACGACGGTTGGAGGTTCTCCCTCATCCGTCAGGCATTGCAGACAAATTTATGCAGTTTGCAAAAATTTGCTGCGGCCTGTCACCTTCTCCCAGGGAAGAAGGAAAGAGGCGCACTTCATTTCTTCTTCGCAGCCGCCTTCTTCGGAGCTGCTTTCTTCGGAGCTGATTTCTTCACGACCTTTTTCGCAGGAGCTGCCGCCTGCCTTGCCCGGATCAGATCGACCGCCTGCTCCAGCGTGATCGCGTCCTTTTCGATCGCCTTCGGGATGGTCGCGTTCACGTCGTTCCATTTGACGTAGGCACCGTATTTTCCATCCAGCACCTGAATCACGCCACCCTCGGGATGATCACCGATCGGCTTGCCTGCAGGTGCGGAACGGCTGAACTTGCCCGGCCCCTTGGCGAGTTTCGTAGCGATCAGGTCGACCGCGCGGTTGAGGCCGATGGTCAGCACGTCCTCGCCCGCAGTCAGGTTGGCGTAGGTCTTGAGATGCTGCACGTAGGGACCGAACTTGCCGTTGTTGGCCATGATTGGCTCGCCATCCTCGGGATGGTTGCCAACCAGACGGGGAAGCGACAGCAGTTGCAGCGCCTGCTCTAGCGTGACACCGGCGACGGAAACGCCCTTGGGAATGGATGATCTCTTCGGCTTATCCCCTTCACCCAATTGAACAAAGGGGCCAAAGCGACCATTGCGCGCGGTGACGGGCAGCCCCGTGTCCGGATCGTTGCCGAGAGTGCGGGAACCATCGGCACCAACACCCGCCGCGCTGTCTCCCTCGCCATCCACTGTTGCCACGCCGAAGGGCCGGGTGTTGCGGCATTCCGGATAGTTCGAACAGCCGATGAACGGGCCGGTCTTCGAGAGCTTCAGGCCAAGACGTCCTGTGCCGCAGCGCTGGCAGACGCGCGTATCCTCGCCGTTCTTGCCGCGCGGAAACAGATGCGGACCCAACAGTTCATCCAGCTTGTCGAGGACTTCCGTGGTGCGCAGCTCCTTGGTGCCGCCAATCGCAGCCGAGAAATCCCGCCAGAAATTGCGCATCACCTCTTTCCACTCGATCTCGTTGTTCGAGATGCGATCAAGCTCGTTTTCGAGGTTGGCCGTGAAGTCGAACTCCACGTAGCGGGCGAAGAAGCTTTCGAGGAAAGCCGTCACAAGCCGCCCCTTGTCCTCGGCCACAAGGCGCTTCTTTTCGATCCGCACATACTCGCGGTCACGCAGCACCTGCAGCGTCGATGCATAGGTGGAGGGTCGCCCGATGCCGAGTTCCTCCATCTTCTTGACCAGCGATGCCTCGGTAAAGCGCGGCGGCGGCTCGGTGAAATGCTGGGTAGACGTCACCTTTTCGCGTTTGAGGGCTTCCCCTTTGCGCATGAGCGGCAAGCGACCGCCTTCATCTTCGTCGTCGTCGTCCTTGTCCTCGGTGTAGAGCGTCAGGAAGCCGTCGAAGCGAATAACCTGGCCAGATGCCCGCAGTTCCAGCTTTCGACCACTTACCTCCGCCAGGATATCGACCGCGGTGCGCTCCAACTCGGCGCTTTCCATCTGGCTCGCCATGGTGCGCTTCCAAATCAGTTCATAGAGCCGGTATTCCTCCGCCCCCACATATTTGCGCACATCCTCCGGCTTGCGCCAGACATCGGTGGGGCGGATCGCCTCGTGAGCCTCCTGGGCGTTCTTGGCCTTGGTGGAATAGATCCGCGCGGCACTCGGCAGGTAGCGGTCGCCGTAATTGTTGGCGATCAGGCTGCGAACAGCGGTGATCGCTTCCGGTGCCATCTGCACGCCGTCGGTGCGCATGTAGGTGATCAGGCCCACGGTTTCTCCGCCGATATCGACACCCTCATAGAGCTTCTGCGCAACGCGCATGGCAATGGCGGGGGCCATGCCGAGCTTGCGTGATGCTTCCTGCTGAAGGGTCGATGTCGTGAAGGGCGGATAGGGATTGCGTCGCGCCGGTTTTGATTCGACGCTTGTTACCGTGAAAGCGGCCGCATCCAGAGCCTGCTTGAAGGCTATTGCCTCAGCTTCCGTGCCGACATCCAGTCGGGTGATCTTCTGCCCGTCGGCACCAGCGAGCCGCGCCTCGAAAACATCTCCTGCGCCTGTTTTCAGTGTGGCGACAAGCGACCAGTATTCCCGCGCCACGAAGCGCTCGATGTCCATCTCGCGGTCGCAAACCAGCCGCAGCGCCACGGACTGCACCCGCCCCGCCGAACGCGCACCAGGCAGCTTCCGCCACAGCACCGGCGACAGGTTGAAGCCCACGAGATAGTCCAGCGCTCGCCGTGCCAGGTAGGCATCCACCAGTGCCTGGTCGATCGGCCGTGGTGCCAGCATGGCCTCATCCACCGCCTGCTTGGTGATGGCATTGAAAGTCACGCGCTCGACCTTCACGTCCTTCAGCACGCGGCGGCTCTTGAGGATTTCGAGGATATGCCAGGAAATCGCCTCGCCCTCGCGGTCCGGGTCAGTCGCCAGGATGACCTTTTCGGAACCCTTGGCGGCAGCCGCAATATCGGACATGCGCTTGGTCGCCTTGCCATCGAGCTCCCACAGCATGGCGAAATCGGCTTCCGGATCGACGGATCCATCCTTTGACGGCAGATCGCGCACGTGTCCGAACGAGGCGAGCACCTCGTAATTCTTGCCGAGATATTTGTTGATTGTCTTTGCCTTGGCCGGCGATTCGACAATTACGAGATAGGTCACGCGTTTTGCCCCGGTCGCTCTGTATTCTCAGCCAAATTGGCTCTCTGACACGCCATACCTCATCCTGAGCTTGTCGAAGGATGCTACAGGCACTGCGGCAAGAATAACCTTCGATCCTTCGACAAGCTCAGGATGACGGTTGGGCGCGATACATGGGGAAGAGCGGCACGCATGTCAAACGAACGCTTGTCGCCCACCGCATTTCTCTCTACCCCATGGTCTTCGATATGAGCAAAACCGCGCCGTCGAATTTCATCTTTCCGCACAAGCACCTGCTGGGCATCGAGGGGCTCTCACGCCCCGATATCGAGGCACTGCTGGAACTTGCCGACGAGGAAGTCAGTCTGTCCCGCCAGATCGAGAAGAAGAAATCGGTTCTGCGCGGACGCACGCAGATCAACCTGTTCTTCGAACCTTCGACGCGCACGCAGGCCTCATTTGAACTGGCAGGCAAACGCTTGGGCGCGGACGTGATGAACATGTCGGTCGCCAATTCCTCCGCCAAGAAGGGCGAAACGCTGATCGACACGGCGATGACGTTGAACGCGATGCGTCCAGACCTGATCATCGTGCGCCATCACGCGGCAGGCGCCGTGCAACTCCTGTCGCGCAAGGTCGATTGTTCCGTGGTGAACGCGGGAGACGGTGCGCATGAGCACCCGACCCAAGCGCTGCTCGATGCCCTCACGATCAAGCGGGCCAAGGGCGGGGTGGAAGGTCTGGTTGTGGCGATTTGTGGCGATATCCTGCATTCCCGCGTCGCCCGCTCCAACATGATCTGTTTGGCGGCGCTGGGTGCCCGTGTGCGCCTGATTGGCCCCGCCACGCTGCTGCCGGCCGGCATTGATCGTTTTGGCTTCGAGATTTTCCACGATATGCGCCAGGGTCTGAAGGATGCCGACATCGTCATGATGCTGCGCCTCCAGCGCGAGCGGATGCATGGGTCATTCATTCCCTCGACCAAGGAATACTTCCGTTATTTCGGCCTGGACGACGAGAAGCTGGCCTTTGCGAAGCCTGACGCGCTGGTGATGCATCCAGGCCCCATGAACCGCGGCGTCGAGATATCAACCGATGTCGCCGACGGTGCCCAGTCATTGATCCGTGAGCAGGTTGAAATGGGTGTCGCTGTGCGCATGGCGGTGCTGGAAGCGTTGGCCCGGCGGTTGCCGAACGCCTGATGCGCTTGCGGATCGAGGGCCACGCCATCGTCAGCGCCAATGGCTGCATCGCCGATGCCGCAGGGCAAATGCCTGAAAGTTTGCGCAACGAGGCGGATTGGATCTACTTCCAGGACCATCTCGACGCTGCCGCAGTGGTTGTAGCGGGGCGAAAGGGCCACGAGGCGCATCCCAACAAGCCGGGTCGCTGTCGTCTGGTCTTCACGACAACGGCAGGAACCGAAGGTTTCCGGCGCGTTGGGGATGTCAGCTTTCTCGATCCTGCCCGATTCAACTTTCATGAGGCGATCCAGAGGCTTGCGCCAGAAGGCGGAATCATCGCGGTTACGGGTGGAACCTCTGTCTTCGACTGGTTTGCCGACCGACAGCTGTTTACGGCCTTCCACCTTGGTCAGGTTGAAGACGCAATCCTTTCCGATGGCCGCCCGCTGTTTTCAGGAGCAATTCCTGCCCGGCAACGCCTGCTCTCCCTTGGCCTGATGCCGAAACCTGTTGTGCTGCTTGATCCGGACAAGGGCGTTTCGATGGAGGTTTTCGAGAGTCTTTCCCCGCCCGAATCTTTCCCGCCCGAGCCTTCCCGGATTGCAAGGGAAGTTTAACCCGGATGGCCTACCATAACGTCAGTACAGTGAGAGGTGCGTGGTCTTGCAAAACCCTTCCTTTGTCCAGGAATGGAACCAGCGGGCAGGTTTTGTCGCTGCGATTGCTGTGATCAACCCGCTCATTCTGACGGCCTATGTGCTGTTCTGGCATCCACGAGGCGGTGGATTCGAGTTCTGGCTTATCGGCATGGGCCTCACCTTCATCGTCTGTTTGATCTCCGGCTCGTTCATGCTGCTCGTCATCATCGCGGATCGCCGCAAGCGCGCACGAGAACTGCGCAAGAAAGTGATGTGGGAGGGCGTACTCCCCTACGATGCCAGGCGAGCGAAAGCCGAGAAAGCCTCTGAAGCCGGTTGATAATTCCGGGAAACCGGATCGTCTCTCCACGAATAAGGTTGTTCTTGCGCAAGCCCGGGCCTAAACCCGGGCTTTGACATGTCAGATCAAATCTCCCCAGCAATCCTCTTCACCTATGGCCGCATCATAGATCCCGCGACGGGACGGGATGAACCAGGTGGTGTTCTGATCGAAAACGGTGTCATCCGCGATGTCGGCCCCCACCTCGACAAATTGAAGCCGATGAATGGCGTGACCGTGCATGATTGCGGCGGTGCCGTGATCGCGCCTGGCCTGGTCGATATGCGCGTTTTCGTGGGTGAACCCGGCGAAGAGCACCGCGAGACCTTCCGTACGGCAGGGCTTGCTGCGGCGGCTGGCGGCATCACCACCATGATTTGCCAGCCTTGCACCAAACCGCCGCTGGACGACGCGCCCTCGATCGACTTCGTCAAGCGCCGCGCCAAGGATCGCTGCATCGTGCGCGTTCATCCCATGGCCGCCCTCAGCAAAGGCTTGAACGGCGAGGAAATGACCGAGTTCGGCCTGCTCAAGGAAGTGGGCGCCGTCGCTTATACCGATGGCAACCATGCCGTGACCAACGCTCAAGTCATCCGCCGCGCCCTGACCTACGGGCAGATGTTCGATGCGCTGATCGTGCAGTTCTGCGAAGACCCTGATCTGGTGGGCGAAGGCGTGATGAACGATGGCGAATTCGCCGCCCGCCTGGGCCTGCCCGGCGTGCCCCACATGGCGGAAACCGTGGTGCTGGAGCGCGACATGCGCCTGCTCGCGGCCTGCGGTGGCCGGTATCACGCCGCGCTCGTGTCATGCACGGATTCGCTCGACGTGCTGCGCCGCGCCAAGGCCAGCGGCCTCAAGGTGACAGCAGGCGTATCAATCAACCACCTGACATTCAACGACAATGACATCGGCCCCTACCGCACCTTCTTCAAGCTCTCGCCACCATTGCGCAGCGAGGAGCAGCGCCTGGCGCTGGTGGAAGCGGTGGCGGAAGGTTTGATCGATGTGGTGGTCTCGGATCACAACCCACAGGACGTGGAAACCAAGCGGCTCACCTTTGCGGAAGCGGCATACGGCGCGGCAGGACTTGAGACGATGCTGTCGGCTGGCCTGCGCCTCGTGGAAGCCGGGCAGATGACGCTGCTGCGCCTGATCGAAGCGCTCTCAACCGCGCCCTCTCGCATCCTCGGCCTGCCGACAGGAACGCTGGCGGTGGGAGCACCGGCAGATGTCATCGTGTTCGATCCCGAGGAGCCATGGGTGTGCGATCCCGCGCAGATGCGAGGGCGCTGCAAGAACACGCCGTTTGATGGCGCGAAGATGGTGGGGCGGGTAAAGACGACCGTGGTCGGCGGCAAAGTGGTGTTTGGGGTGTAAGTAAGCCTGCATGGCCGTTTACTCCGGCGAGGCACCCGGCGAATCTGGCGCTCCAAGGCGCACGGGCGCCGTGATGACATCGCCCACGACGCGCACTGTTCCCCTGGTCAAGGCTCCGGCGCGTTCGGTGATCGATGTTGCGCCATCCAGCTGCTGGCCAGTCGCCAGACGCTGGCCGATCAGGCGCACCACAGCAGGGCTTTGGGCGAATGTCGTGTGATTGAGGCTATCACCGCTGTTGGCCCCTGTCAGATCGATAACGGCCACATTCGCCTTGGCGAGATTGGTCCTGTATGGTTCCGCATTGGGATCAAGGCTGCCCAACCGCTCCCTGCTTCCCCAGAGCAGCCGCGATGCATTGAGGGCGCGGTCATGCGCGGAAACAAACAGCGTGATACGCGGCCTGTTCGGGATATCCCGCAGCGCTTGTCCCTGCGACAGCGCAACATCGATGTCGACATCGGGTGCCGCAAGCATGAGATCGGTGATCTTGGCTGGAATTTGCTTCTGCCGGATCGCCAACTGCCGAAAGGCTTCAAGCGTCAGCCAGCCGCCCATGGAATGGGCCAGGACAGAGACCTGCAAGACACCGGGTTCCTGCGCGAGTTCGGTCAACATCATTTCCAGACCGTCCCGCGAAATCGCCGCGCTCTCGCGGTCATATGGATAGGCCGACAGCGTACCCCACGAGGGCCAGCTGAACAGCACCGGCAGCACATCGGCGCGGCTGTCATGGACAATCTGCGCCAGCCGAAAGGCCGACTCGTCAAACCGTGTGTTGTAGCCATGCACGAAGACGAGCACGTGGCGCTTCTTGCTGGAGCTGACGGCACTGCGAATGGCCGCCCGCAGCTGCTCGCGCGGTACCTCAGCAAACTGGGTGGCGGCAAATGCCGTTGTCGGATCGGCAGCACCCGCTGCAGGCCACGTGATTTCGCCCGCCTTGTGGCTGGGCGGAATGGTGATGGTCATCTGCGCAAAGCGCGTGCTGGTCGCGCGTTCTCCACTGAAGCGCAAGCCAGGATCGGTTGTCGGGCGGCGCGTGGTGGCCACCAGCATGGACACTGTTCCGGCACTGCCGACGGCGGAATCCGCCAAGCGAAGCGCCGGCTCGGGTCGGGAGGCGCATCCGGCCAATACAAGGCTTGCGCCCAAGATAAGCGTGCCAAAGCGGTTCATCGCTTGTCTCTCGCAGCATGGTCGCGCAAAAACAAGCCAAGAGCGTCAGCATCTGGAAATTAAGGGATCTATCGGCATTTTGACTATGCGCTGGCCTGGACGTAGTCTTTTGGCATGACCATTCACACGCCCGTTCCTGCTTCGCGCATCACCGTCAATCCTTCCGTGTGTCCCCATGATTGCCCATCGGCTTGTGCTTTGGATGTCGAGGTCCACACCGACCTCAAGACCAATGCGAAAACCATCGGCCGGGTGCGCGGCGCGGAAGACAACACCTACACTGCGGGAGTGATCTGCGCGAAGGTTGCCCGCTACGCCGAGCGCATCCATCATCCCGAGCGGTTGTTGCACCCGATGAAGCGCAATGGCCCCAAGGGTTCGGGCCAGTTCACCCGCATTTCCTGGGACGAGGCGCTGGAAACTGTCGCTGCCGCCATGCTGAAGGCTGAGCAGGAATGCGGCGCGGAAAGTGTCTGGCCCTATTACTATGCAGGAACCATGGGCCGCGTGCAGCGTGATGGCATCAACCGGTTGCGCCATGTCAAGAAATACTCCGGCTTCTACCAGACGATCTGCATCAACACGGCCTGGGGCGGGTTCATGGCAGGGACGGGCAAGCTCGCAGGCGTCGATCCGCGGGAGATGGCGCAGTCCGATTGCGTCGTGATCTGGGGAACCAACGCGGTTGCGACACAGGTCAACGTGATGACTCATGCCATTCGCGCCCGCAAGGAGCGCGCTGCCAAAATCGTCGCCATCGACATCTACATGAACGACACCATGAAACAGGCCGACATGGCGCTGCTGCTTCGACCGGGCACCGACGGTGCATTGGCCTGCGGCGTGATGCACGTGCTGTTCCGCGAGGGTCTGGCTGACCGAACCTATATGGCGAAGTATACGGATTGCCCGGAGGAGCTTGAAGCGCATCTGGCGACCCGCACGCCGGAATGGGCAGCGGCGATCACGGGTTTGAGCGTGGCAGAGATCGAGGCTTTCGCCCGCCTCGTGGGCACGACGAAAAAGACCTATTTTCGCCTGGGCTATGGCTTTTCGCGTCAGCGCAATGGTGCGAGCAACATGCACGCCGCGCTGTGCATTTCCGCCGTCACGGGCGCGTGGCTGCATGAGGGCGGTGGCGCCTTCCACAACAATGGTGGCATCTATCACCTGCATACCGGCCTGATCGAGGGGCTGGACCACTACGATCCCAAGGTACGCAAGCTGGAGCAGGCGGCCATCGGGCGCATCCTGACGGGCGACCCCTTCGCGTTGCGCAATGGCCCACCAGTCAAGGCGCTCCTCGTGCAGAACACGAATCCCGTGAGTGTCTGTCCCGAACAGGATCTCGTGAAACAGGGCTTTGCCCGTGAAGACCTTTTCGTGGCCGTCCATGAGCAGTTCATGACCGAAACCGCGAAATACGCCGATATCCTCATGCCGGCCACCATGTTCATGGAGCACGACGATTTCTACACCGGCGGCGGCCATGTCCACATCATGCTGGGCGGCAAGATGCTCGATGCGCCGGGCGAAGCGCGAGAGAACCACTGGCTGATCGCGGAGCTGGCAAAGCGGGTGGGGGCGCAGCATCGCGGCTTTGCCATGAGCATCCCGGAGATCATCGACGAGACGCTGCAGAAATCCGGCTGGGGAACCTATTCCGAGATCAAGGCGAACAAGTGGATCGTCTGCCAGCCGAGCTTCGACACCGCGCACTATATCAATGGCTTCGCCTACCAGGACCGCCGGTTCCGCTTCAAACCGGATTGGGAAAAGGTGCCTTATGCCAAGGACGGCATGATGGGTCCATGGCAGGACATGCCGACATTGCCTGACCATTGGGCGGTGACGGAGCAACCGGACCCTGGCTATCCGTTCAAGCTGGCAACGTCGCCATCGCGCAGTTACCTCAACTCTACCTTCACCGAGACGCCGGGATCGCAAAAACGCGAAGGCATTCCGTCGCTGTTGATGCATCCTGATGATATCGAGCGGCTTGGCTTGACGGAAGGGGCGGAAGTTATGATCGGTTCCCCCCGGGGTGAAACCGTGCTGGCGGTGCGGCGCTTCGCTGGCGTCCAGCCTGGCGTCGTCATTGCGGAGGGCATCCACCCCAACGCGGCGCACAAAGGGGGCAAGGGCATCAATACGCTGACTGACGCCGCCCAAGTGGCGCCTTTTGGCGGGGCGGCGTTCCATGACAACAAAGTTTGGGTGAGGGCGGTGTAGGGTGCTTGCCAGCCACTTTTTCTCGTGCTGATAGCTTGTTCACTTATCCAAGGAACCGCCCCATGCCGCTGGGTAAACTGTCCTCCCTGCTGAAGCGCTTCATCGAGAAGGGCACGCTCACCGTCATCGACATGGAGGGTGTGCGCAGCGTCTTCGGCAGCGGCAAGGATGGTCCTTCCGTCACCGTGCGGATGAAGGACGCCAAGGTCGCGGACAAGATTTTCTGGAATCCGGAACTGGCGTTTCCCGAGGCCTACATGGAGGATCGCATCGCCTTCGAGGATGGGTCGACGGTTTATGATCTGTTGCTGCTGTTCTCGGTCAATCGCAAGGCGCTGGGCGGGCATCCCGTGCAGCAAGCCTTGCGCAACGGCTGGCGTGCCGTGCGGCGCTTCCAGCAACAGAATTCGCTGATCCAGGCTTCGAAGAACATCAAGCATCACTATGATATCAAACCGGAATTCTACCAACTCTGGCTTGATCCCACGATGAATTATTCCTGCGCCTATTACACCCATCCGGACAATTCGCTGGAGCAGGCGCAGATCGACAAGATGCGCCATATCGCGGCAAAGTTGCGCCTCCAGCCCGGCATGAGCGTGGCCGAAGTCGGCTCCGGCTGGGGCGGGCTCGCCTGCTATCTCGCCAAGAACTTCGGCGTCACCGTCACGTCGGTATCCCTGTCGCCTGAGCAGATCGCAGTGGCCAAGCAGCGGGCCATTGACATGGAGGTAGCAGACCGCGTGACGTTCCTGGAGCAGGACTATCGCAACATGAGTGGCACCTATGACCGGGTCATTTCCATCGCCATGATGGAAGCCATCGGCATCGGCAATTTCGACAACTACTTTTCCAAATTGAAGAGGCTGATGAAGCCCGGCGGCTATGGCCTTGTCCATGCCATCGGTCGCATGTCACCGCCCGGCACCACTGCGCCATTCATTCGAAAGTACATCTTTCCCGGCGGGTATTGCCCGGCGATGTCCGAGGTTTTCGCGGCCACCGAGCGCACCGGCACCTGGGTGGCGGATTGCGAGATCCTGCGCTTGCATTACTATTGGACGCTGAAGGCGTGGCGCGAGAACTTCGAGAAGGTGCGTGCGCAGGCTGTCGCCATGTATGACGAGAAATTCTGCCGCATGTGGGAATTCTATCTCATTTCCTGCGAACTCGGCTTCCTGCACGGCTCCAACATGATCTACCAGATCATCATTGTCGACAAACGCGATGATGTTCCTGTGCTGCGAGATTTCATCCAGGATGACGAGCGGGCGCTGCTCGCGCGGGGGATCTGATCCTCAACCCTCATCCTGAGCCTGTCGAAGGATGCTTCAGTGTTCATGGACCGCGATCCTTCGACAGGCTCAGGATGAGGTCGTTCCCCTCGGGAGTAAACCATGCCGCTCTACTTCGCCTATGGTGCCAACATGGACGTCGCCGCCATGGCGACGCGCTGCCCGTTGTCGAAAGTCGTTGGCCTGGCCCGTCTGCCGCGCCACCGCTGGATCATATCGACTGACGGTTACGCCAATGTGGTGCGCGATCCGCGCAAGGATGTGCATGGCATGTTGTGGGAACTGGCCCTCTCGGATATCCCCGTGCTCGATCGCTTCGAAGATGTGCCAAGGCTCTACCGCAAGGTGAATCAGCCGGTGATTTCGACGGCGGGCATTCGACGGGCGCTGGTTTATGTCGGCAGGTCGGGTGAGGTTGGCAGGCCCAGGCCGGGCTATCTCGATGATGTGATCAAGGCGGCGGAGAGTGCAGGGCTGGCCAGGACCAGCATTGCCGAGATGCGGAAGTTCGGCGATGTCAGGCCAGGCATCGCTGCACCAGCCACGGCAGCAAAAGCCCAGAAATGGGTGTGAGTGCCCGGACTACGGCGAACGCCGGACCACGCCATCCTTGATGAACATCTCGAACGGCGTCGTGCCGGACGCACTGCCGTCCTTGGCGCGCCATTTTCCGTTGGCGCAATGGATGCCGCCTTGCTTGGGGATCGCATCGAAGGTGACCTCGTTCAGAAACGTCGCGCCATCCGGCATCTTCACCGAGAAGTCAGTGTTGCAAGCGCTTCCGGAGACGACAGGCTTGTAGCCGTCGATCATCACGCCACCACCGCCGGTGCTCTCGAAAGGGTTGACCAGACGTGGCCAGCTTTCATAGGCCGGTTCCTGTGCCCGGACAGACTGAAAGGCAGCGAGGGCAAGCAGGATGCCGGCGGTGCCGAGCGCGAGACGAACCATGATGTATCCTCCAGAGCAGTTGTCGTGACTGGAATACACGGCAAGTAGGCCTTTGGATGCAGTCAAGCGACAGCGCCGAAAACCTCCGTGAACGCGGCTTTCAGCGCAGAATCCGCATCTGCCATGGTCACAGGCAAACCCAGGTCGACAAGGCTGGTCACACCGAAATGCTGCTCGGCCACCCCGCAGGGCACGATGCCTGAGAAATGCGACAGGTCTGGCTCCACATTCAGCGAGATGCCGTGGAACGTGACCCAGCGCCGCACGCGAATGCCGATGGCCGCAATCTTGTCCTCGGCCATGCAGCCATCAATGCCACGCGGCTTGTCCGGACGTTTCACCCAGACGCCAACGCGGTCTTCCCGGCGCTCCGCCGTCACAGTGAAGTGGGCCAGCGCACCGATGATCCAGGCCTCGAGCGCAGCCACGAAGCGGCGCAGATCCTTCTCGCGTCGCTCCAGGTCAAGCATCACATAGGCCACGCGCTGGCCCGGCCCATGGTAAGTGAACTGCCCGCCGCGCCCCGTGTCGAATACCGGGAATCGCCGATCCAGCAGGTCTGTCGCCTTACTGCTGGTGCCTGAGGTGTAAAGTGCCGGATGTTCTACCAGCCAGATGCGTTCGGCGGCGCTGCCATTGGAAATCGCCGCAGCGATCTGTTCCATTTCAGCCACGGCCTCAGGGTAGGTGACCAGACCTTGGGTCACCACCCATTCCACGGGCGGCGACCCAGCGGCAGGCAGCAGTTTCGTTGTCAGATTGTCCCGCATGTTAACCTGCCATTGACCATGTTTACCGATACTGCCCTCAACGGCTCCTCCGCAACATCCGTTCGACACAGAGGCGGCCCGTATAAGGATTGTTCCATTGGCGACACTCGATAAGGTTTCAGTTGAGGTTTCAGTTGTTCTCGGGCGTGCCAAGATGCCGATCCACCAGTTGCTCCGCATGGGCCGTGGTGCCGTGATCGAACTCGAATCGGGCGAAGAAGACGAAGTCGAGATTCTCGCAAATGACCTTCCTGTCGCTCGCGGCCTGGTTGTCGTGCAGGGCAACCGCATCGCAGTCGAAGTGCGCGAACTGATCAAGCGCCCCAGCGGATTGGATTCCTGAAATCATCGTCACAACGGAATGAGGGCTTGCAAGGGTCCAAGCCCTTTGCTACCCCGCCCCATCCTCAGTTCGCGGCCATGGCGGAATTGGTAGACGCACTACCTTGAGGTGGTAGCGGGGAGACCCGTGATGGTTCGAGTCCATTTGGCCGCACCACTATCATAAAGCCCCGTCAAGCGATTGGCGGGGTTTTTTGATGCTTTGCCTCGCACTTTTCCAATGCGGCCATGCCTTTTCCAATGCGGCGATGCCTATCGGTCCAGGTGAGACGGATCCCTGCGCGCCCACGGCCCGCGCGTTTCAACGATATCGATCAGATCGTTTCTCTCGCTGAGTCTCGGAGGTTCCGCCGGAACCCGCCCTCCGGCTGTCTGGACCAGAGCCTGAACGCGCTTGGCGACAGACGGGTGCGTGGAGAACACATCACCGAAATCATCCGGATCATTTTCGAAGCACATATCCATGACGCCGGACGGGACGTGATCAAGGTCGGCTTTGCCGGCAATCTTGAGCAGCGCCGAGATCATGGCGTCCGGGTTCTTCGTCAGCTCGACGGCACCTGCATCGGCCAGATACTCGCGCGAACGCGACAAGGAGAACCGCACGACGGCAGCGAGTAGCCATGTCACCAGCAGAATGACAAGCCCGATAATGACCAGCGCAGCACCACTCTTTCTGTCGTCGTTCGAAGAGCGGATCGAGCCCAGCCGCATGGTACGGAACATCACCTCGCCCAGAAAGGAGATGACGCCGGCTATGACCACGGCAATGACCATCATCCGCACATCACCGTTGCGGATATGCGTGAGTTCATGCGCCAACACGGCCTCGATCTCGGACCGGGTCAATGTATTCAGCAGCCCTCGCGTCACCGTCACGGTGTATTGCGTGGGGTTGATGCCTGAAGCGAAGGCATTGAGCGCGTCATCCTCGACGATCATGAGACGCGGAACAGGTAGTCCGCGCGCGATGCAGAGGTTCTCGAGCAGCGAGTAGAGATCCCGGTTTTCCTCACGCGTGATGCCTCTGGCACCCGTGACCTTGCCGATCAGCCAGACATTGATCCGGAATCCCAGGAACACCCACAGCGCCACACCAGCGGTTACAAAGGGGAAAGCGCCCACAAACATCGACACCGCTTCCCGCAGGTCAATCGAGCCTCCGCTGCTGCCCAGGACGATGAGGAACACGCCAAAGCTTGCGAGATAGGCCAGAAAAAACAGGCCCACCAGCAACAGTCCGGAGCGGATACGGTTGTTCCTGATATGCGTGTAAAGGCCAAAAGCTTCAGCCATGGGGCGGCCTGGGCGCTGCTCAGAATTTGACAGCTGGCGGCACGGCCAGCTGCGAGCGCGACTCTTCTCCCAAATCGAAGAAATCACGCTTCATGAACCCGAATTTGCTGGCGAAAAAGACAGCTGGGACTGATTCGATCGAGGTATTGTACTCGCCAACGGCACTGTTGAAAAACCGCCGTGCAGCGGAAAGCTTGTCCTCGACATTGGCAAGTTCGCTCTGCAGCGACTGGAAATTGGCGCTCGCCTTCAGATCAGGATAGCTCTCGGCCAGCGCCAGCAGCTTGCCAACAGCTCCGGAAAGTGCCTGTTCCGCCTGGGCCTTGCCTTGCGGATCGGACGCCGCAACTGCGCCCTGCCGGGCCTTGATCACGGCATCAAAGGTCTCGCGCTCGTGGGACGCATAGCCCTTGACCGTTTCGATCAGATTGGGGATCAGATCATGCCGCTGCTTGAGCTGAACGTCGATGTCGGCGAAGGCCTGATCACCGCGCCGCCGCATGGCAACCATGCCGTTGTAGGAAAAAATGAGGTAGCCGATTGCGGCTGCGAGAATTCCAAGAATGATCCAAAAGCTCATGGTGCCGCTCCCGTTGAGATGTGGTTGTGAGATGCATGATAGCACATTGCGCACGGGATAAACCGTAATCTCCTGTTCCCGCTGAAGCCGACCACGACTTCGCCATCCGCCAGCGGCAATGTCGCTCCACAGCTCTTGCGACCGAGCTGCGGGCCACCTGCGCCTGACAAAGGCAGGATGCGCGAAGTGCCAATCGGGACGGTACCGAGGGCTGCTGTTAGGGCATTGGCAACAGACATGCCAGATGCGGCCAACGTCGCCAGCCCGCCAATGGCCAGGGTTCTGCGCGTGACAGGTGTTTTTCGGGTTTTCATTGTCATGAAAAGCTGCATAACTTCATGCCACGGCACTGGTGAGCCATTCGTGGCTCTCGTGTTACCGTCTCTTCCCGTTTGTAAAACACCCCAGGGCGATCATGGCAGAAACGGTCGACATCGCCACTCGCGCATCTGTTTCTGATGCCGACATGCTCGCATTCCGTGATGACGACGGCGATGTGAATCTGCTGTTTGTCGAGCAGGTGTCGCAAGCTGTCGCACGGCACGATTCGGCCGCTGTCACGGCATTGGGTGGCGACCTGCACAAGGCCGATGTTGGTGCGCTGCTGGAGCATCTCGGTCACGACGAGCGCACGAAGTTCATCACGCTGATGGGGCGTGAGTTCGACTTCGCGGCCCTGACCGAAGTGGACGACCATGTTCGTGAGGAAATCCTCGAGGATATTTCCAACGAACTGATCGCCGCCGGTGTCAAGGATCTTGATTCAGACGATGCGGTCTACATTCTTGAAGATCTGACCGCAGAAGACCAGAAGGAAGTTCTGGACAATCTCCCGGCGGAAGAGCGGGTTTCGCTCAAGAAAAGCCTTGATTATCCCGATGATTCTGCAGGGCGACGGATGCAGACCGAGTTCATCGCCCTGCCGCCGTTCTGGACTGTCGGGAAAACCATCGACTTCATGCGCGACGCGGTTGACCTGCCCGAGCGGTTCTACAACCTCTATGTCGTCGATCCCGCCAACAAGCTGGTGGGTCGCGTGGCGCTGGATCGGCTTTTGCGCACGCGCCGCCCTGCCAGGATCGAAGAGATCATGGAGGAGGCCGAGCATCTCGTGCAGGCCACCGATGATCAGGAGGAGGTGGCGCGATTGTTTCGTGACTACAATCTCGTCTCGATCCCCGTGATCGACGAGGCCGACCGCCTTGTCGGTGTGCTGACCTTCGATGACATCGTCGATTTGCTGGAGGAAGAGGCAGACGCCGACATCAAGGCGTTGGGTGGCGTCAAGGCCGAGGAAGAAATTTCCGACACGGTCTGGACCATCACCAAAAGCCGTTTCACCTGGCTGTTCGTCAATCTGCTGACGGCGATTCTGGCATCGGGTGTCATAGCGCTGTTCGAGAATTCGCTGAAGTCCATGGTCGCACTTGCGGTGTTGATGCCGATCGTCGCCTCGATGGGCGGCAATGCGGGCACCCAGTCGATGACCGTGGCCGTGCGTGCGCTAGCGACCAAGGAGATCGATCGCGCCAATGCCATGCGCGTGGTGCGGCGCGAACTGGTTGTTGGCCTGCTCAATGGCTTGGCCTTTGCGGTGATCATGGCCGCCGTCGCCATGGCCTGGTACGGCCCGGCCCAGATCGGCTTGGTCATCGGCCTGGCGATCATCGTGACGCTGGCGGCAGCAGCACTGGGTGGCGTGCTGATCCCGCTGGCGTTGGAGCACTTCGGCGTCGATCCAGCGGTCGCTTCAGGACCGCTGGTGACCACGATCACCGATGTGATCGGCTTCTTCGCGTTCCTAGGAATAGCAACGCTGTGGTTCGGCTTGTAAGATAACCCTTAGCCGAACCGGCGGCCGCGACCGCCACGATTGCTGTCCCGGCTTGAGGTGCGCCCTGCTCCGAGACCTGCTGGCCGTGGAGCCTGGGGTGCGGCAGGCGCCTGCGAGCGCTGGCCTTCTGGTCGACCACCTTGATGGCGGGGGCCTTCATTGCGGTTGCCGCCGTCGCGGTTTCCATCCTGACGCTGCCCTTGCGGGCGACCGCCCTGGGAGCGACCACCTTGGGGACGCCCACCACGCGGGCGACGCTCTTCCTTGGCGGTCAGCGCAGAGTCCGGGACCACGATATCATGGCGGGTTTCGACCGGGATCGGCTGCTTGATCAGTTTCTCGATGGCCTTGAGCAGCGAACGCTCCTCGACATCGCACAGCGAGATCGCCTGACCCTCGGCTCCGGCACGCGCTGTGCGTCCGATGCGGTGGACATAGGATTCAGCCACTTCAGGCAGTTCGAAGTTGATGACATGGCTGACATTGGAGACATCGATGCCGCGCGCCGCGATATCGGTGGCGACAAGCACGCGGATATCGCCGGTCTTGAACCAGTCGAGCGCCCGCTCGCGCTGGCTCTGGCTCTTGTTGCCGTGAATCGCGGCTGCCGTGATGCGGTTCTTTTCGAGGTGCTCCGCCACCTTGTCCGCGCCGCGCTTGGTGCGCGTGAAGACGAGGGTGCGGGCAAACGCTTCATCCTTGAGCAGCTCTGTCAGCACATGGCGCTTGGCCTGGGCCGACACATGGATCACCCGCTGCTCGACACGGTCTGCGGTCTTGGCAACCGGGGTCACCGAGACGCGCACAGGGTCTTTCAGCAATTCGCTCGCCAGCTTGCCGATTTCCTCCGGCATGGTGGCCGAGAAGAACAGGTTCTGGCGGCGCGTCACGAGATGCGACACGATCTTGCGGATTGGCCTGAGGAAGCCGAGGTCCAGCATCTGGTCCGCCTCATCCAGCACGAAGATTTCCGTGCCGGAGATGTTGGCAGCGCGGCTTTCGAGGTGATCGATAAGGCGGCCGGGTGTGGCCACAAGCACGTCAAGACCCTTGGCGAGCGCCTGGATCTGCGGACGATGGCCCACCCCGCCGAACACCACGGCGACCTGCACGCCCATGTGCTTGCCATAGGTGCGGAAACTGTCAGCGATCTGGGTCGCCAGTTCGCGTGTAGGAGACAGCACGAGCACGCGGCAGCCCTTCAAGGGGCGAGGGCGCTTGTCCGCCTGCAATCGGTGCAGGATCGGCAAGGCAAAGGCAGCCGTCTTGCCGGTACCGGTTTGGGCAATGCCCAGCAGGTCTTTCGCCATCAAGACGGAGGGAATCGCCTGCGCCTGAATAGGGGTAGGGGTCTCATAGCCCTCGGAAGCCAGCGCCTTGAGAAGCGGTTCGGCCAGGCCAAGGTCTGCGAATGTCAGGGGAGAGTTGGAGGTGTTGGTCACGTTGAACAGTCTTTCGGGCACCACAGGCACGCCAAGCGGCCTTGCGCCAAGGGAGGCTGGAGGCGCACTTCCGGCGCTGCCAAACCTGTTGCGGGTTTGATGACCCAGCGTGCTCGGGAAATCAGGGGGTTTCTTCAACCAGTCGCTCGGTACAGCCTGAGGCCTTGGAGGGCCCATCACGCGACTGGAGCGGATGTCATCGCGTATTTGCGATAACTGGCAGATGACATGTTGCGCTGCACAAGTCAAGGATTGTCTGGCTTGGCCGTTTCAAATGAGCGCGATGCTACGTCCTCATCGGTTGCGACGGAGGGCGCGAATGCAGCGCCCGACCCCATGGCAAAACTCCTTGCCAAGCTGCTGAAAGACCCGCAATTTCGTCCCATGCGACACAAGTTCCAGCGACTCATGCTCATGCATACCCTCTTTGGCTGCTTCCTTCTGGCAGCCGCCAGCGTTACGGTACAAGCCCAGGAAAAGCTCGTCACTGACCGCGTCTTTTACATTCATGCGCCGAAAAGCACCTCAGTGCAGTTCCAGATGATTGTGCTGGCGGGCAGCGCTGACGAGACGAACATGGCGCAGCTCGGCATCGCGCATTATCTCGAGCATGTCGTGCTTGTCGGGCGCAACGAAGGGCAAGCGGAAACCGCGTTCAAGTTCTTCGCGGATGGCAGCTCCAATGGCTGGACCAATGCGCGCGCCACCGGGTACATTCATCGTTTTCCCGCCAATGCGCCTGATCTGACGGACAGGCTCGATCGGTTGTTCAAATTCTACACCGAACGGCTCACCGATTTCGCCATCACCGAAGCGGATGCCACCCGCGAGCGCAATGTGGTCCGCCAGGAGCATGACTGGCGCTATGCCAGCAATCCGTTCGATGCAGTCTGGCAGGAGGTCACGCGGTATTCCTACGCGGGCCATCCTTTCGAAAATTGGACCATCGGCACGCCGCAAACGATTGGCGCCTTCACCGTCGAAGAGGCCCGCACTTTCCTGCGGCGCTGGTATCGCAAGGCGAACGTGTATTTCATCGTCACGGGTCCGCTGGCGCCTGAGCAGGTCAAAGCTTCGGCGGAGAAGTTTTTGGCCGCACTCGACGCTGCGCAGCCCCCAATACGCACCTGGCCCACCCTCAGGCTTGCTGTGAAACCTGAGACAAGGGTTTTCAGCAAGCAGGACAAGCGTATCACCACGCCGTCCGTCTCACTCAGCAGCGTGGTGAGCACGTTTGAAGCTGATCCCGTGAGGCAGGCCGCTGTGGTCGCGGTGATCAATGGATTTCTGTCCAGCAAGCTGAGCGGCAGCCCGCACAGTGCGCTTGTCGAGGGCGACTCACCGGTGGCGGCCGCTTTGAACGGAGCCAGTCTGTGGCGCAATGTACCCGGCACACTTGCGCTGAGCCTTGGCGCGATCCCGGAGGAGGGGCGTACGCTCGACGAGGTCCGCAAGGCGCTGGTGGCCTACCGCGAGGCGTTTCTCAAACGCGGCATCGATGCGCCAACACTGGAGCGCCTGAAGAAGCGCTATGCCCGTGATCTGCAGCGCGGATTGGAGGAGCCCGAAAACGCACCGCAGCGCCTGATCAACTGGCTGACCATGCCGTTCCCCCACGACGCCCTGAAAGAGTGGCCTGCGACCATCGCCTCCGTCCGCCTGGATGAAATCGAGGCCACGCTCAAGGCGCTGGCTTCTGGCCAGCGCGATGCGGTCGTGATCTTCGAGCCGAACGCGGAGTGAACATGCGCACGATCCTCTTTGACATGATGAGAGTGTCCGCTCTTTCATTCGCGGTCGCGGCCACGATGGCCTTCCATGCGCCGTCGGCACAGGCGCAGCAGACACCAGCAATCACCGCACCTGCGACGTCTTATGCGATCAGTGACGGGCGCACGCCTGGCGGTATCCGCCTTGTGCACATCCTCCTCAAGGATGAGAAAGACCAATCCTTTTCAATGGCCTGGCGGGATCGCCTGATTCAGCACACGCCGGAAAAGGCGGGCCTCCTGCAACTCGCACCGGCCCTTGTGGCGGCGGGCGGTGCTGGCGCTCTGGATGCAGGCGCACTGGAGGAGGAACTGAAGGATATCGGCGGATACTTCTCCCTCAGCCGGGGTCGCACAGCGGCGTTCGGCGATGTTGCGGCACCCAGAGCGCAGTTCGAGGCGACGTTGAAATTGCTGCGGTCCGCGCTGACAGAACCGCGCCTTCCCGCGATCACCCTCGAGCGGCGCAAGCGCTTCTTGCTGAACGGCCGCAAGGCCAACCGCGAGAAAGCGGAATCACTGGCAAGAGAAGCCATGACACTGGCGCTGACGGGCGACCATCCTGTTGCGGCGACGGTCAGTCTCACCCCTGTGACATTGGTCAGCAGCGTCACGATTGCCGATGTCGATGCATGGCGCAAGGCCATCCTCGCCCGCAGCAACCTCACGGTTGTCTCCGCCGGTCCTCTGACCCGCGAGGCGGCGTCAGAGCTTGTCGACAGCACGTTCGGCGACCTGCCCGAAAGAGATTCCGACAAGGAGGGCATCGCTTTCGTGCGTGCGCCCGTGTTGGCCCGGACCATCGTGATCGAAAGCCCGGTGGCGCAATCCGCCATCCTCGCGGGAGGGTCGGTGCTGTGGGGTGGCAGCGGCGCGGAAGGCGTCTCGCGCGGCCTTGCCATGAGCGTGCTGGGCGGTGGCGCACGCTCACGCCTGTTCATCGCTGTCAGGGAAAAACTTGGCGCGGCCTATGGTGCCAGCGCAGGCATTTCGCCGATCCTTGGCCGCGATGGCATCTTTTCAATGGAAGCCGCCGTTGCCAATGACAAGGTCGGGGTTGCCTTGGCGGCGATGCGGTCGGAATATGCGCTGTTGCGCGACAAGGGCGTGACGGCGGACGAGATCGATCCGATCAAGCGCCGCATGACAAGTGGTTTTCCAGAATCGATGCGCCGTTCAAGCTCCGCCTCCAGCCTCATCCGAGGTGCGATCCAGAACGGCCTGCCCTTCGATGCGCCGGACAGGCAAATCGGCTGGATCAATGCGCAAACCGCTGATGGCATCAATACGATGGTGCGCGAGCGATTGCCGGAGAAGCTCATGGTCATCATCGTTGCGCCGACGGCTGAGGGGCTTGGCGCGGATTGCGTGATCAAATCGCTGGATGAGCTGAAGACCTGCCTCGCGCCTTAGTTCCTTCCCCCAGGGGGGAAGGAAAGCGGTGCTAAATCCTTGACATTTGTACATCATGCAGTCTCTGACAGCGGCTTATTCCCTCCCAATCGCTGCAAAGAGTAGTCCATGTCCACTGCCGCCCAGAACCTCATTTCCCGCTATCGCTCGCACACATGCGCGGGCCTGCGGTCGAATGACATCGGCACGGAAGCGCGACTCGCAGGCTGGGCCCACCGCATCCGCGACCACGGCGGAGTGATGTTCATCGACCTGCGCGATCACTATGGCTTGACCCAGGTGGTGATCGACCCGGAGTCCCCCGCCTTCAAGGATGCCGAGAAGGTGCGTGCCGAGTGGTGCATCGGCATCACCGGAAAAGTGCGCCGCCGCCCTGCAGGCACTGAGAACGCGAACATGCCGACGGGCGAAATCGAGATCTTCGTGACGGGCCTGGATGTGCTGGGCGCATCGCAGGAATTGCCGCTGCCGGTCTTCGGCGATCAGGATTATCCCGAGGAAACGCGCCTCAAGTACCGCTTCCTCGATCTGCGCCGCGAGCGCCTCCACAACAACATCATGCTGCGCGGAGCTGTCATCGACGAAATCCGCGTGCAGATGAAGAGCGCAGGCTTTTTCGAGTTCCAGACACCGATCCTGACCTCGTCCAGCCCCGAAGGCGCGCGCGACTTTCTGGTGCCCTCGCGCCTGCATCCCGGCAAGTTCTACGCCCTGCCGCAGGCGCCGCAGCAGTACAAGCAATTGATCATGATGGCGGGCTTTGACCGCTATTTCCAGATCGCGCCTTGCTTCCGCGATGAAGACCCGCGTGCCGACCGCTTCTACGGCGAGTTCTACCAGCTCGACCTCGAGATGAGCTTTGTGGAGCAGGGCAACATCCTGGGCGCGATGGAGCCGATCTATCGCAGCGTCTTCGAAAGATTCGCGGACTACACCGAGAAGGGCAAGCCGAAGGCCGTGACGGCGTCGTTTCCGATGATTCCCTACGCCGAATCCATGCGGAAATACGGCTCGGACAAGCCCGACCTGCGCAATCCCATCGAGATGCAGGACGTGTCGGAGCACTTCAGGGGCAGCGGCTTCAAAATTTTCTCACGCATCCTGGAAGAGGCGGGCAACCAAATCTGGGGTATTCCCGCGCCAACCGGCGGCTCACGTGCCTTCTGCGACCGGATGAACAGCTGGGCACAAGGCGAAGGCCAGCCGGGCCTCGGCTACATCATGTTCAAAGATGGCGTGGGGCAGGGGCCGCTGGCCAACAACATCGGGCCGGAGCGGGTGGAAGCCTTGCGCCAGCAACTCGGCCTCAAGGATGGTGACGCCGCCTTCTTCGTGGCCGGCAACCCCGAGAAGTTCGTGCGTTTCGCGGGCCTTGCCCGCACCCGCGTGGGCGAAGACTTGAACCTTGTCGACAAAGACTGCTTCGCTTTCGCCTGGATCGTCGATTTCCCGATGTACGAGTACAACGACGACGAGAAGAAGGTGGATTTCAGCCACAACCCCTTCTCGATGCCTCAAGGCGGGATGGACGCGCTCACCACGCAAGACCCGCTGACGATCAAGGCGTTCCAGTATGACCTCGTCTGCAACGGCTATGAACTCGCGTCGGGCGGCATCCGCAATCACAGGCCGGAAGCCATGGTGAAGGCCTTCGAGATCGCGGGTTATTCCGAGCAGACCGTGATCGACCGTTTCGGCGGCATGTACCGCGCGTTTCAATACGGCGCACCGCCCCATGGCGGCATGGCGGCGGGCATCGACCGCATCGTGATGCTGCTGGCGGGCGAGCAGAACCTGCGTGAGATCGCCATGTTCCCCATGAACCAGCAGGCGGTGGACCTGCTGATGAACGCGCCGGTGGAAGCCAGCAACAAGCAGCTGCGCGAATTGCACATTCGCACCAACCTGCCGGAGAAGGGGTGAGGTTGGCGCCCCGCTTCTCCCTTGGGAGAAGCTGTCGGGCGGAGCCTGACTGATGAGGGAGAGCCGCAAACGACAGGGATTCTCCCTCATCCGGTCGGCTTCGCCGACCACCTTCTCCCAAGGGAGAAGGAGGAGCGCAATTTGAAAACCACCGCCATTCTCGTGACCTACAACAGCGCCGCCGTCATCGGCGCGGC
>JANNEO010000107.1:0-62604 GCA_031378805.1 Hyphomicrobiales bacterium | reverse complement strand
ATCGTCTTCCCCGGTTTCGTCGAGTGCCACACCCATCTCGACAAGGGCCATATCTGGCCGCGCCGCGCCAACCCCGATGGCACCTTTCCCGGTGCGCTCGAAAACGTCATGGCGGACCGCGAGGCCAACTGGTCGGCGCAGGACGTGGCGACGCGCATGGAGTTCGCGTTGCGGGCCGCAGAGCACCACGGCGTCAGCGCGATCCGCACCCATATCGACTCGCTGGGCAAGCAGATCGGCATCTCCTGGCCGGTCGTCGCTGACATGCGCGAGCGCTGGCGGGACCGCATCACGCTTCAAGCGACACCGCTGTTTGGCATCCAGTACGCGCTCGACGCCACGCATGTCAGGGACGTCGTGGCGGCCGTCAAAGCCCATGGCAGTGGCATCTTCGGCTGCGTCAGCTACATGATCCCGGAACTGGACCAGGCTCTGGACGTTGTGTTCCGCACCGCCATCGCCAACGGCTTCGATCTTGATTTCCATGTGGATGAAGCCTCCGATCCCGCTGCACGCTCGCTGGAGCGCATTGCCGCGGCGGCGATCCGGCACAGGTTCACCGGCAAGATCCTGTGCGGCCATTGCTGCTCGCTGGCCCTGCAGGGGCCGCAGGATGAGGCACGGATCATCGCCATGGTGAAGGAGGCGGGCATCGCTGTCGTCTCCCTGCCGATGTGCAACATGTACCTGCAGGATCGCCAGCAGGGCCGCACACCGCGCTGGCGGGGCGTGACTTCGCTGCAGGAATTGCATGCCGCCGATGTGCCGGTGATGGTGTCCTCCGACAACACGCGCGATCCGTTCTATGCTTACGGCGATCTCGACACGCTGGAGGTTTTCCGCGAAGCGACCCGCATTCTGCAACTCGATCATCCCTTCGCGGCTTGGCCGAGGGCGATCACCGCGACCCCCGCCGATGTCATGCGTCTCCCGCATCATGGCCGCATCGCCGTTGGACGTCCCGCCAACCTCGTGCTGTTCAAGGCGCGCAACTGGACGGAACTGCTGTCACGCCCGCAAGCCGACCGCGTCGTTCTGCGCCATGGCGTGAAGCTTGCAACCATGCTCCCGGACTATAGAGAACTGGATGGCCTCACAGGGATGAGGCCTTGAGTTGCGGCCTAGTGGTGCGTCCTTCGAGGCTCCGCTTCGCTGCGCACCTCAGGATGAGGAGCGTGCTGCAAGGCACAAACGTCCTCATCCTGAGGTGCGAGTCGAAGGCGAGCCTCGAAAGACGCACATCATTTCCGCTCAAGGACACATCCCGACCAAGCCATCCAGTTCTCTATAATCCGGAAGCATGGTTGCAAGCTTCACGCCATGGCGCAGAACGACGCGGTCGGCCTGCGGGCGTGACAGCAGTTCCGTCCAGTTGCGCGCCTTGAACAGCACCAGGTTGGCGGGAAGGCCAACGGCGATGCGGCCGTGGTTCGGAAGGCGCATCAGGTCAGCGGGAGTCGTGGTGATCGCCCTGGGCCAATCCGCGAAGGGATGATCGAGCTGCAGAATGCGGGTCGCTTCGCGGAAGACCTCCAGCGTGTCAAGGTCGCCATAGGCATAGAAAGGATCGCGCGTGTTGTCGGAGGACATCATCACCGGCACATCGGCGGCCTTCAGCTCGTGCAGCGAGGTCACGCCGCGCCACCGTGGTGTGCGGCCCTTCTGGCGATCCTGCAGGTACATGTTGCACATCGGCAGGGAGACGACCGCGATGCCTGCCTCCTTCACCATCCCGATGATCCGTGCCTCGTCCTGCGGCCCCTGCAAGGCCAGCGAGCAGCAATGGCCGCAGAGGATCTTGCCGGTGAACCTGTGCCTCAGCGCCGCCGCGGCAATACGCTCCAGCGAGCGGGCGGCGGGATCGGAGGCTTCGTCCACGTGAAAGTCGAGATCGAAGCCGTTGGCAATGGCGGTGCGGAAGACGATGTCCAACGCCTGGTCTAGTTCCGGAATCATGTAGCTGACGCAGCCGAAGATGCCGCTGCCATGGGCTTTCACGGCGGCCACGACATCGCTGACATGCGCGGCATCGAGCGCGTGTTGGATGCCGAACAGCGGCGTCGCCTGAAGCGTGATGCGGCCCCGCCAGCGCTCGCGCATCTCGGCAACGACCGGCCAGGATATGCCGATCTGCTTGCCAAGCGAATCGACGTGGGTGCGGATGGCGCTGACACCGTGATGCTCGGCCGTGCGCAGTGCGAACTCCATGCGTGCCGCGACGTCCTGCGCCGACCAGTTGGCCTCGCGGTCCTGCATCACAGTCTCGAGTGCGCCCGGAAAGGTGCCATCGGGGTTGGCGCGGCGCGGCCAGATATGGCCCTTGTCGAGATGCGTGTGGCACTCGATGAAGCCGGGAAAGACGATGCCCTGGTCGAGATCGATTTCCTCATAGGCCACGGATCCTTCGACGGGTTCAGGATGAGGGGCTGAGGGGCGGATCGTCGTGATGGTGCCGTTATCACCAATTCCGATATCGACGGATGCGAAGTCGCCCGGCTGAGAATCGCTCGTGGCGTTCTCGAAACCCGGTGCCAGACAGCGCGGCACCCGCGCATTCCTGATCAGCAGCTTGGTCATGCGTGCTTCGTCTCCCCAACTTTGTATTCGCCAACTTCGTGTTCGCCGAATGTGTGTTCCATGGCAGCGTGCAGGGCCTGCGAAGTGGCCATACAGAGTGCGGCATAGGCTGGCGTGGTGCGGAATGCCTCGCTGCGTGGATATGGCGCGTCCACCACAAGCTCTGCCACGATGCGCCCCGGACGGGCTGCCATCACGAGGATGCGTGAGGAGAGATAGACACTCTCATAGACCGAATGCGTGACGAAGATGATGGTGATGTTGCGCTGTGCCTTCAGCTTCAGGAGATCGTCGTTCAGCCTGAAGCGGGTGATCTCGTCGAGCGCGGCGAAGGGCTCGTCCATCAGCAGCAACCGTGGCTCCGTCACCAGCGCCCGGGCGATGGACACCCGCATCTTCATGCCGCCCGAAAGCTCCCGCGGATAGACATGCGCAAACTCTGACAGGCCGACGAGTGCCAGCGTATCGCCGATCTTCGGCAGCGCATCGGCACGTGACACGCCTTTCAGCTTGAGCGGAAGGTAGACATTGTCCGTGACGCTGGCCCAGGGCATCAGTGTCGCGTCCTGGAAGACAAAGCCGATGTCGCTTCCGGATGTGGCATCGGAGGGCCAGGTGATCGTTCCGGACGAGACCTCTGCCAATCCCGCAATCAGGCGCAGAGCGGTGGACTTGCCGCAGCCCGAGGGACCAAGCAGCGACAGGAACTCGCCCTCGCGCACGTCCATGGCGAAGTCGTGCAGCGCCACCGTGCCATTGGCGAATGCCTTGCGGACGTGGGAGAGCGAAACGAGAGGGCGTGCCATGGTTGAAATGGCTACTTCCGCAGTTCCTTGCCCAGCCCCTTGTTGACGAAGGCGAGCGTGTAGCTCTTCGTGTAGTCGAGGTCCGGCTTGAACAGGCTGGCCTTCACCATCTTGTCGAAGAAGCTCTTCATGCGGGCGTCGGTCATGGCGCCGATGCCCAGGGCGAGCGCATCGCCGCTGTCGACGATGCCGTTCGCCTTCATCAGCGCGATGGCTGCCGCAATCTTGCCGTCGGACATGTCGGGGTTGTCCTGCTTGATCAACGCATTGGCGACGCCGCTGTCGCCGTAGAGATAATTGTACCAACCCAGGATCGACCCTTCGACGAAGCGGCGCACCATGTCCGGCTTCTTCTCCACCAGCTCCGTGCGCGTGTCTATGGTGGTGGAATAGGTGTCGAATCCGTAATCCGCCAGCAGGAAAACCTTGGGTTTGAACCCCGCTGCCTGTTCGATGGCGACAGGCTCGGACGAGAGATAGCCCTGCATGACCGCTTTCTTGTTGGCGAGGAAAGGCGCTGCATTGAACGTGTAGGGCTTGGTCTGCTCTTCCTTGAATCCGTGCTCGGACTTCATCCACTGGTAGAATGATGCCAGCCCTTCGCGGGACACGTAGATATCGTTGGATTTCTTCAGGTCGGCGAAGGTCTCGAAGCCTTCATTGGGGTGCGCGATCAGCACCTGCGGTTCCTTCTGGAAACAGGCGGCGACCGTGACGGTCGGTATCTTCTGCTCCACGGCCGAGAACGACTGCAGCATGTTGCCGCCCATGTAGAAATCGATGCGCCCCACGGGCAGCAGCAGGCGGTTGTTGGCTTGCGGTCCGCCCGGAGCAATGGTGACGTCGAGACCCAGCCGACGATAGGTGCCGTCTGCCACGGCCTGATAGAAGCCGCCATGCTCGGCCTGTGCGCGCCAGTTGGTACCGAAAATCACCTTTTCTGCTGATTGCGCACGGGCAGGCAGCGCCAGAGCCGTGGCTGCGGACGCTGTGGCAAGGCGCGTGAAACGGCGGCGGTCGAGCATGGTGGAGGCTCCGTCGGATTGTTCGTGAGGACGATAGGCAATGTCTATGGGGTCGCGGAGGGATGAGTCCAGTGTGGAGGCGAGATTTTGGGATTGCATGATTCCGTAGTGTGTATATATTTACTCATAGAAAGCCTTAACTCAGCCGTTGTGCAATAGGTAGGCCAACTCATGATTGCGCAATCTGTGAGCAGGGCGATTGCCTATGGAACTCAATCGCAAGAAGATCATCGCGCGGCTTGAGCGTGAGGGTTGGCAGAACGCGGATGGCACGAAGCACGACAAGTTTCGCCATCCTACGAAAGTGGGGGCGATTTACGTGCCGCGCCACAATGAACTGAATAAATTTGTTGCCCGCAGCATCGCTCGATCCGCATGCTGGAAAGACTAGTTGAAATGGCTCGTTATGTTGCAATTTTCGAAGGCGAAGAGGGAGCATACGGCATCTCTTTTCCTGATCTTCCGGGGTGTGTGGCTATGGGTACAACTGCCCATGAAGTCTGGAGAAACGCCGTAGAAGTGCTGGCCGACTGGGTGGTAGAAATGGGCGGTGCCGAGGCTGTTCCGGTGCCGCGACCGTTGACGGCTTACCGTAACGATCCAGAGGTGAAGGAGGCAATGTCCGATGGCGCAGTCCTTGTCGCCATTCCCCTCCTCATCGAAAGTGGCAAATCCGTGCGCGCCAACATTTCCATGGACCAGGGCATCCTGGCCGCCATCGATGCCGCAGCGGCGGAACGTGGGCTGACCCGCTCCAGTTTCCTCACCAGTGCGGCGCTGGAAAAGATTCGCGCGGAAGCGAAGTGAACACTGCCTTTCCCCCGCTCAAGCTCGCCGTCGCCATAGAGACCTTCTCTATTGCGGGAACCTTTACCATTGCGCGGGGCAGCCGCACGGAGGCGGTCGTCGTCACAGCGACTGTCAGCGATGGCACGCATCTTGGGCGGGGCGAATGCGTGCCCTATCTGCGCTACGGCGAGACGGTGGCAGGTGTGGCGGCCAGCATCGCGGGGCAAGCCATCCGGTTACAGGAGGGCGGTTCGCAAGAGGCGCTGATAGCCGGCATGAAGGCGGGGGCTGCCCGCAATGCTCTGGATTGTGCGCTGTGGGATCTGGCGGCGAAGCGGCAGGGGCGTCGGGCCTGGGAGGTCGCTGGCATGATGGTGCCACCGGTGGTGACCACGTGCTACACACTGAGCCTTGGAACGCCCGATAGCATGGAAGCGGCGGCACGGGCGGCCAGCGAGCGCCCGTTGCTCAAGGTGAAACTTGGGGGTGATGGCGACAGCGATCGCATCGCCGCCGTTCGCCGCGGAGCGCCTGGAGCGCGCCTGGTCGTCGATGCCAATGAAGCATGGAACGACAGCAATCTTGCAGCCAATGCGGCGGCCTGCGCGGCTGCTGGTGTGGAACTGATCGAACAGCCGCTACCGGCAGGCAAGGACAATGCGCTGGCTGGCTTCGCCTCCCCAGTGCTTCTGTGCGCTGACGAGAGCGTTCACACGCGCGAGACATTGCCCGCCGTGGCGAAACACTATGGTGCGATCAACATCAAGCTCGACAAGACGGGCGGCCTCAGCGAGGCGCTCGCCATGGCAGCCGCCGCAGAGGCGCTGGGGCTGAAGATCATGGTGGGATGTATGGTCGGCACCTCGCTGGCGATGGCACCGGCCCTGCTGATCGCAGCCCGCGCAGCCTATGTCGATCTCGACGGGCCGTTGTTGCTGGCGCAGGATCGTGAACCAGGACTGGTCTTCGAGGGCAGCACGATCCTTGGCTATGGCCCGGAATTGTGGGGCTGAACAGTCCAAGTCCATTGCGGCAGGAGGGAGCGCGATCATGACACAGACGACTGCTGGCTCAGGCGCGATCTATCCTGATCTCGCGGGCAAGGCCGTGATCGTGACGGGCGGAGGCAGCGGCATAGGCGAGGCCATCGTCGAGGCCTTCGTGGGGCAGGGCGCCAAGGTTGGCTTCATCGACATCAAGGAGGCGGAATCGCTTGCCATTGTGGAGCGGCTGACCCGAACCGGTGGACACCTGGCTTTCGCGCCGGCCGACCTCACGGATACCGGTGCCCTGCGCCAGGCCATCGCGGATATCAGGGCGCAGTTCGGGCCGGTCAGCATCCTCATCAACAACGCGGCGCATGACCAGCGCCACGCCACCCTCGACGTCACGCCGGAATACTGGGACGACCGGATGGCGGTGAATCTGAAACACCAGTTTTTCGCGGCGCAGGCCGTGCTGCCCGACATGATCGCCGCGGGCTCCGGTTCGATCATCAATTTCGGCTCGACCTCGTGGATGATCGGACAGGGTGGCATGGCGGCCTACACAGCGGCGAAATCGGCGGTACTCGGCCTGACGCGGTCTCTGGCCAGGGATTTTGGTCCGCACAACATCCGGGTCAACGCGATCGCGCCGGGCTGGATCATGACACAGCGCCAGATCGACCTGTGGCTCACCCCCGAGAGCGAGCAGGAACTGCTGCGACGCCAATGCCTCAAGCGTCCGCTGCTGCCCAGGGAAATCGCACGGGCAACGCTGTTCTTCGCCTCTGACGAAGCCAGCGCTTGCACCAACCAGCACTACGTCGTCGATGGGGGCTGGGTCTGAATGGCGATGGGGCAATTGGCGGAGACGGAGGGATTCGAACCCCAAGCTTTTCGCGGATTACGCTCTGGGCAAAGCCCAATCGCAATCCTGCGGGAACCGAGGGTTCGTATGCGTGTCAGTGGAAAATTGGCGGAGACGGAGGGATTCGAACCCTCGGTACCCATTTCTGGGTACGCTCATTTAGCAAACGAGTGCCTTCAGCCTCTCGGCCACGTCTCCGAAGCGCTTGCGCGCCTGGCGGGTCTATGCACCTGCGGCCTGGATTTGACAAGACGCTGTCTCATTGCCATCTGGTTCATATATGATCTTTCTGTTTGGCGGGAATGCAAAGTCTGTTAGACTTGTGTTCTGAAAACGCGGGAACACGCGAAAACAAGGGAGACAGACATGCCAAGACTTCACACATCATTTGCGTTGGCGGCGGCCATGATGGCAGCCATGAGTGCGCCTGCCCTGGCTGATCCCACGGGCACCTGGTTGCGCGACAATGGCAATTCCCGTGTCAGGTTCGCGCCATGCGGCAGCTCGATGTGTGGCACCATCGTCTGGCTGAAGGATGACAGCGGCCCCTCCAAACTGGGCCAGCGCGTGTTCTCGAACATGGTCAAGTCCGGCGACAACACCTGGAACGGCCAGGCTTTTAATCCCGAGGATGGCAAGACCTATTCTGGCAAGATGACGGTGAACGGCTCTTCGATGACGACCAGCGGCTGCGTGCTGGGCGGCCTGATCTGCCGTTCGGTCAACTGGCGTAAATTCAACTGAGCGCCAGGGCCGCCAGCCACAAGCCAAGGCCGAAAACGACATGCCCTGCGATGTTCAGCAACCGGATGCGGCCAGCATCCGGCTTGCGTGATGCCGCAAAGCCCGCGCCAAGTGCGGGCTGCAGGACGAACCAGCCGAAGCCGACCGTGACCAAGCCGACGATCATCGGCAGGGCAAGTGTCGGTGCCTTGATCCAGGCCCCTCCACCCAGCATCAGTGTTGCGGCCGCGAAGCTGAATCCAACGGCGTAGTGGAAAATCCAGCCGATGGTGAGCTCGCCTGCAACGGGCGCGGCCTTGCCGATGTCGTCATGGACAAACTGCCCTGAAGGACAATGCGCCACCCAGCGGCCGACCATCGCCCAGTTGGGCAGGCCAAAGCCGAAGAGGCGGTTGAGCAGCATTGCCCACAGGTCAAGCAGCGCGGTCGCGGCCACGCCCATGACGAGGGAGCGGAGAAGAAAATCGGTGAGGTTCATGCGGACTTCTTTCTTCTGCAGTCAGGCGCAGCGTGCGGTCAGCCCGCCATCCACGGGCAGGCAGACGCCGGTGATGTCGCTGGCCTCATAAACACTCAGCTCTTGAATTCTTGCTCCATCTCGCGGCGGAACATCACGGCCGCATCCTTGGGATCATAGTCCACGTCGCTCCACCTGAGTCGAGCGCCTGCAGCGATATCCTTGTTCAGCCTGACCTTGTGGGCGAGGCCGAGCGGCAGATAGCCTTCGCTCAGGGAGGTCTTCGCAGGCGTCTGCTTGCCCCAGACGCAGAAGCCGCCTTCGCCATCCAGCACCTCGCCCGCTGACAGTGTCCGCTTGGCCGTGGCAACGACATCGGAATTGAAGCAGATCGGCGCACCCGTCGGCTCCTTGCGCAAAGCGGCGGAGGCGACCGAGAGTCCAAGCTCGAGGCCGATCATATGGGTGGGGCGGTAGAGCGCGGCATATTTGCCTGAGGCATCGGGCAGCATGGAATACTCGCGGAAGCACTCCTCGCTGTAGGCACTGTCGCTCTCGATCACGATATAGGTGCCCATGACCAGGCTGCGCTCCACATCGGTCCCGTCGCGGTAGACCGAGGAGGTCACCTCGGTGACGCCCTTGCGCTCCAGCACGCCGCCATCTGCCCTGGGCTTGCAGATGTCAGCGTGCTCGAAGCGGGTGGCTGGCGGGAAGGACAGGCCATCCGTCTGGCTTTCGAGGCCGGTCGCGTTGCAGACCGCCGTCATCTCGATGCCGGATTTGGTGCCGTCCACGAAGGAGTTGAACATCTTCGGGTTGATCGACTGCCGATCGCGGATCTTCATGTACTTGTCCAGGATGTCCCAGACGGTTTCCGGTGTCGACTGATGATAGGCCGGCATGTAGCGCGTGCCCTTGCCTGCCGCGACCACCTTGAAGCCGGTCGCCCGTGCCCAGTCGACATGCTCGGCGATCAGCGCGGGCTGGTCGCCCCACGCCAGCGAGTAGACGACACCGGCCGCCTTGGCGCGCTTGTTCAGCAGCGGTCCAGCGACAGCGTCGGCTTCCACATTGACCATGATAATGTGCTTGCCGTTTTCGATGGCCTTGAGGGCGAAGCGGATGCCGGCACCGGGATCACCCGTGGCTTCGATGATGACCTCGATGCCATGATGGGTTACCAGTTCGTCGCCGTTGTCGGTGATCATGGTGCTGCGGTTCTTGAGCGCTTCATCCAGCGATTGCGCGGCATATTGCTCTGCCGGCCAGCACGCGGTCTTGAGCTGGGAATGGGCACGTGCCGTGTTGATGTCGGCGACGGCAACGATGTGCATACCGTCGGTCAGGCGGGCCTGCGAGAGGAACATTGTGCCGAATTTGCCTGCACCAATGATGCCGACCGTGACGGGGCGACCGGCGGCTTTGCGCTCCAGCAGCATACGATGCAGGTTCATGTCAGCCCATTCTCCCTGTTCAGCCCTCGGGGCTTTGTCTCTCAGGCTTCATTTGCTGAGCCTGTAGTCTCACAGGTGACGCTATCACGGGATTTTGGCAGCCGAAAAGCGAATTACATCGGATTAATGACGAGAACCATTCACCGATGGATGCTGACATGCCGCCGGTGCAATGGCTCATCACATGCAAGACGGCGATGGAGGAGGGCAGCTTTGCCGGTGTGGCGCGGCGGCTCACCCTCACGTTCTGCGCCATCAGTCACCCAATGCGCGACAGGCACATCGCCTGGTCTTCAGGCGGGAGGATCGCGGCAATCCGGAGCTAGATATGAGCGCCAACGCGGAAGAGGTTGCTGGCGAAACAACGACAGCATAGACCATTGAACACCATGGCTGTGATCAAGCGCGATATCACTGTGAGCGAGGTTGGGCCTCGAGACGGGCTGCAAAGCATCCAGCGCATCATGCCGACCGAGGCGAAGAAGCGCTGGGTGCGGGCGCTGGCTGCCGCCGGGCTGATTGAGATCGAAGTCGGTTCCTTCATCAATCCGAAGCTGTTGCCACAGATGGCTGATACCGGCGATATCGTCGCCGATGCCATTTCAATCCCGGGGCTGGCCGTGACGGCTCTTGTACCCAATCTCAAAGGTGCGGAACGGGCCTTTGCCGCGGGTGTGGCGCGCGTGTCGATGCCCGTTTCCGTGTCCCGCAAGCATTCGCTCGCCAACGTCAACATGACGCCCGAGCAGGCCGTGGAGCAGGTGCGGGCCGTCGTGGCGCTGCGCAATGCCTTGCCGGATGGATCGCGGCGCGGTGTCGAGGTCGGGCTCTCCACGGCGTTTGGCTGCACGCTCGAAGGCGCGGTCAGCGAGGACAGTGTCATCCGACTCGCCGTCGCCGTGGCTGAGGCAGGAGCGGATGCCATCGGCCTGTCGGACACGACTGGCATGGGCAATCCTGCGCAAGTCAGGCGCCTGTTCACGCGGCTCCAGGCCGAGATCGGCGACAGGGCTGGAGGTGCGCACCTGCACAACACGCGGGGACAGGGGCTGGCCAATGTCTGGGCGGCGCTGGAGGCGGGGGTCACCACATTCGATTCGTCGCAGGGCGGCATTGGTGGCTGCCCTTATGCACCGGGTGCCACCGGCAATATCGTCACGGAGGATCTCGTGTTCCTTTTGGAAGCCTCCGGACTGAACACCGGCATCGACATCGGCGGGCTGATCGCTGCCCGTACCGTCCTGGCCGAGGCGTTGCCGGGGGAAGCGATGTATGGGCATGTGTCAGAAGCGGGGTTGCCCAAGGGCTTCCGCTACGCACAGCCGCGCGGAAGACAGCGGGCATGAGTGCGCCCCTGCTGCTCAAGGGAATCCGCGTCGTCGAATTCTCGCATATGGTGATGGGGCCGAGCTGCGGGCTGGTGCTGGCTGATCTGGGCGCTGATGTGATCAAGGTCGAACCGGCGGGTGCAGGCGACAACACGCGGCGTCTGACTGGTTCGGGTGCGGGGTTCTTTGCTGCGTTCAATCGCAACAAGCGGTCCATCGCCATCGATCTCAAGTCGCAGCGTGGCGTCGCCCTCGCGCATCGGCTGATCGCAACTGCCGATGTCATGACCGAGAATTTCCGCCCTGGAGCGCTCGATACCCTTGGTCTGGGCTACAACGCGCTGGCTGCCACCAACCCGCGCCTTATCCACTGTTCGCTCAAGGGCTTTCTGGCAGGCCCCTATCAAGACCGTGCCGCGCTCGACGAGGTGGTGCAGATGATGGGCGGCCTTGCCTACATGACGGGGCCGCCGGGCCGTCCTCTGAGGGCCGGTGCCTCTGTCAATGACATCATGGGTGGCATGTTCGCCGCCATCGGCATCCTGGCGGCACTGCACGAGCGAAAGGTGACAGGCAAGGGACGCTCCATTCGGGCGGGACTGTTCGAGAACTGCATGTATCTGATGGCACCCCACATGATGCAGTTTGCCCTGACAGGAAAACCTGCCGCGCCAATGCCGGAGCGACTGGCCTCCTGGGCGATCTATGATGTCTTCGATGTTGCGGATGGCAGCCAGGTTTTTGTTGGCGTCGTCACGGATACACAATGGGCGGCGTTCTGCGATGCCTTCTCGCTACCCGACCTGAAGGTCGATCCGGCATTGTCCAGCAACCGCGAGCGTGTGGTGCAACGCGAGCGCCTCATGCCCCGGCTCAGGGTGCTCTTCGCCGCCATGCCGCGCGAACGGGTGCTTGCGGAATGCGAGCGCATCGGCCTGCCCTTCGCACCGATCAACCGGCCCGAGGACATGTTCGACGATGCTCATCTCAATCACCCCGGTGCGATGGTGACGATGCGTCTGCCGGGCGGAGGAGAAGCGCGTTCTCCGGCGCTTCCGCTGGAGATCAGTGGCGAGCGGCCGGGCCTCTACCGGGATGTCCCGGAAGCAGGCGAACATTCCGATGAACTCTGTCGGGAGCTTGGCCTCACGCCGGCTGAGATTGCAGACTTGTTCGGCACAGGTGGCATCACTGGTCCGCAGTGATCACAGTGCGATCACGTCCACGGCCTGTTCGATGCTCTGGGCGCCGGTGGTCTTGAAGACGCCTGTTACGGGCGATACATCCGCATAATCCCGACCGATGGCGACCAGGATATGGTCGTTGGCCACGATGATCCCATTGGTGGGATCGAACTCGACCCAGCCCAGATCTTCGCCGCACCAGGCCATCACCCAGGCGTGCATGGCATCCGCTCCCTCAAGGCGTGGACTGCCTTCGGGTGGCCGGGTGCGCAAAAGGCCCGAGACATATCCCGCAGGAACGCCGATGGCGCGGAGGGCGGTGATCATGATGTGCGTGAAATCCTGACACACCCCGTGGCGGTGCGCGAAAGCCACGCTGGCAGGAGTGTTGACGTCCGTTGCGTCGGCATCAAAGCGCAACTCCCCGAACAGCGCCACGTTCACGGCTGACACGGCTTCGACAACGGTCATGTCCGGCGTGATCTGGTCTCGCGCAAAGGCCGCGATGGCCGGGTCGGCCTGAATGCGGATCGAGCGCCCCGTGAAGTGCTGGGGCGAGCGTGGGCCAAGGGCGCGGCAGCGTTCGATGGCACTGGCCAGTGAGTCGAGGCGGGGCGACAGGTCCAGGCCGGTTGTTTCCACCATGCGGCTCACGCGGGCATGGACGACGAAGGCGATCTCGCGCCACGCATTCACGTAGGCCGCCTCGACCGTGACGTTGCCGAAGAAATCCCGCCCGTCGCCGCGTTCCATCGGTCGCGGCTGGAAATCGAGCGTGCAGGCGATGACGCGCTGACGATCCTGCACCGTCGGGGGCGTCACGCGCAGGATTTGTCGTCCGCCTGCCGCATGTTCGCCGAAACGATAGGCCATCCGCAATGTCACATCATACAGCATTGGGTGCGGGCCTATCGGAAGTAGGTGCTGTTGAGCAGCTCGGAGAGGGCCGACGCCTGTTCCCGCAGTGTTGCGAGGGTGGCATCGTCGAGTGTTGTCGGCGTCTGCACTGCGACGCTGGATTGCAGTTTCAGCACCGCACGGGCCAAGGGTGACATCTCGCCGAAGATGTTGGCACCGGGCAGGAAGCCGACATGCTCATGCAGTTCGTTGGCGCTGTAGAGGACAGAACGGGGATTGAGCGAATCGAGACCCAGCAGGTCGACCACCGTCTCCCGGGTTGTGGCGATGGTGTAGCGCCTCCGGTGTGTCATGGCACTGTCGGCGATCTCAACCGCGAGGTCGAGCGCCCCTTCGGGCGCAGTGGTGGATGTCATGCGGCTGATCGTGTCCAGCATGAACTGGGCGCGCTCCAGTGCCCGCCCGATGCTCATGAAGCGCCAGCCTACAAACCGATACATGTTCTCGTGTACCAGCCCCGTGAAGCCGGAGACCTTGCGCAGAAGCACGCCCATGGCGCGGGCGGAATCATCGCCCGCGGTGAGGTGCCCGGCGAACCGCCGCGCGGTCTTCGCCAGGTCGTTCAGGGCCATCCAGCCGTCGACGGAAAACCGGTCGCGGACCTTGCCCGCGCTGTTGATGGCTGAGCCAATGGTCAGCAACAGGCCCTCGGGGACGACCTCCTCGGTGTCCAGATCTTGTGAGGCGAGATCTTGAGAGGCAAGCCCACGCTCCTCCAGCGCCTTGCGCAGGAGTGTCACGGTGGGCGCGGTTCCTGTTGGGTTTTCGGACAGGCGCAGATGCAGCGCCCTCAGCAGCCTGAGGTGCCCCTCCGTCCTCTCGACATAGCGACCAAGCCAGAAGAGATTGTCCGCAGCGCGGCTGGGCAGGGTGCCGGGAGTTGCCCGCGAGAAGGGCCCCGTGGGGGCTGCCAGCATCGTTTCCTGCGCCACGGGTCGTGGGCTGACGATCCAGACATCGGCAGCCGATCCGCCACGCCGCATGGCGATGGCTGTGGGGTCTGGACTGCGCCCGATGCGGGCGAAGCCGCCAGGCATGACGCGCCAGCCGTCTGGCGTGCGGGCCAGGAAGGCGCGCAAGCTCATGGGGCGTGGCAGGAGCACGCCGTCCACGAGGGCGGGCGTGGTCGACAGCGTAACGACTTCCTGTCCCACGAGATTGGCACCGGCATGGCGCAGGCGGGCGTCCAGGTCGGCATCGAAGCTGGCTCCGGGCGTCTCTCCGACCATAGCATGGTCATCCAGCTCGAACGGCAGGCGGGTGGACAGCGCCTCGCCGATCATCATGCGGGATGCGTTGCGGCGCACGTGTTCCGCCTCCGCTGGATGGCCGCACCACCAGGTCGCAATGTTGGGCAGCGCCAGCGGCTCGCCCAGCAGATGCTTGCAGAGGCGTGGCAAGAAGGCGAGCAGCGCCCGTATCTCCAGGATGCCCGACCCCAGCGCATTGACCAGAGTCACGTTGCCCTGGCGTACCGCACCGACAAGGCCGGGGGTGCCCAGCTTTGATCGTGCATCAAGTTCCAGCGGGTCGGTGAAGCTGGCATCGAGACGCCGCCACAGCACATCGATGGGGATGGGGCCGGCCACGGTGCGCACCATCAGCTGGCCGTTCTCGACCATCAGATCCTCACCCTCCAGCAGACCGAAGCCGAGATAGCGTGCAATATAGGCATGTTCGAAATAGGTTTCGTTCATAGGACCAGGCGTCAGGATCGACACGCGGTTGGTCTCGACGTGGCGCATGTTATTCAGCGCATCACGGAAGTGACGGAAGAAACCCGCGAGACGATGCACGTTGGCCCCGGCGTAGAAGTCGGCAAAGGCGCGGGCTGTCGCTACCCGGTTCTGCAGCGCGAAGCCCACGCCGGAGGGGGCTTGCGTGCGGTCGCCCAGCACCCACCATTCGCCATCCGGACCGCGTCCTATCTCGAAGGCCACGAAGTTGAGGAAGTGTCCGCCGCGCGGCTTCACGCCCACCAGGGGACGTAGCCACTCGGGACTGGCGGCGATGAGAGAGGCGGGCAGGTGGCCCTCCCGCGCAAGATTGTTTTGACCATAGAGATCGCTGACCACCGCCTCCAGCAAATTGGCCCGCTGGATCAGGCCCGCGCAGATGCGTTCCCAGTCCGCCTCGTCGATCAGCACGGGGATATGGCTCAAGGGCCATTCGCGCTCGGCGGAAACGCCTTCGCCATATTGTCGATAGTAGACGCCGGCATCCCTGAGATAGTGATCAGCGCTTGCGATCTGATGGCGTAGCTGATCGGGTGACTGACTGGACACATGATGGATGAAGGACTGCCAGACCGGCCGGACCGCGCCATTCGCATCACGCATTTCGTCTGCGACGCCCGGCAAGGCCTGATAAGCGGCGAGAAAGGCGGCGGCGGCGTCCGCTGCGATGCGTGAGGAGAGTGGCACTGCTCAGGCCCCCGCCGCCCGGCGCAGATCGAGTGTCAGCGGGAACTCCGGATGCGGGGTTTCCTCCCTCAGTTCGTAGGCTCCAGCTGTGTGTCCATGCGGCTCGAAGCGGGCCAGTCTGCGGGCCTCCGCCTCATTGCCATTGACCGGAAAAGTTTCGTAGTTGCGTCCTCCCGGGTGGGCAACATGATAGGTGCAGCCCCCTAGCGCGCGACCGGTCCAGCGGTCGAAGATGTCAAAGGTCAGCGGCGCATCCACGGGCAAGCGCGGATGCAGCGACAGCGATGGTTGCCATGCCTTGTAGCGTACGCCGCCGACGGCCTGCCCGCCTGTCGCGGTCTGCCGGAGCGGCACGCGCCGCCTGTTGCAGGCCACATCATAGCGCGATGGATCGGCTGCAGTGAGCTTCACCTGCATACGCTCGACCGAGCTGTCTGTGTAGCGCACGGTGCCGCCGATGGCGCCGGTTTCGCCCAGCACGTGCCAGGGTTCAAGCGCTTGCCGCAACTCCAGTTTCACGCCCTCGTATGCGATCTCGCCGCAATACGGGAAGCGGAACTCCGCCTGTGCCTCGAACCATTCCGGACGCACGGCGAAGCCATGCCTCTCCAGATCCGCGAGGACATCCTTGAAATCCTCCCAGATGAAATGTGGCAGCATGAAGCGGTCATGCAGCACTGTGCCCCAGCGCGTCAGTGCGCCTTGCAGCGGTCGTTGCCAAAGGTGGGCGATGATGGCGCGCAGCAGCACCTGCTGGGCGAGGCTCATGCGCGGATCGGGCGGCATCTCGAAACCGCGAAACTCGACCAGACCCAGGCGTCCCGTTGGCCCATCAGGAGAGAAAAGCTTGTCGATGCAGATCTCCGAGCGATGGGTATTGCCCGTGACATCGACGAGCAGGTTCCGCAGCAGGCGATCCACGATCCAGGGCAGGGGTGCCTTCCCGCCATCGGGCGCGGGAATCTGCGCAAGCGCGATCTCCAGCTCATAGAGCGCATCATGCCGCGCCTCGTCGATGCGCGGAGCCTGGCTCGTCGGCCCAACGAACATGCCGGAGAACAGATAGGACAGGCTGGGATGGCGCTGCCAGTGCAGGATCAGACTTTTCAGCAGGTCAGGTCGCCGCAGGAAAGGGCTGTCGAGCGTGGTCGCGCCGCCCACCACGACATGGTTGCCGCCGCCCGTGCCAGTGTGACGTCCATCGAGCATGAACTTGTCTGCGCCAAGCCGCACCTGCCTTGCTTCGGCATAGACCGTTTCAGTCGTGGCGACGCATTCCTTCCAGCTCGTGGCGGGGTGTATGTTGACCTCGATCACGCCCGGATCGGGTGCGACACGGATGACGTTGAGGCGCGGATCGGAGGGTGGCGGATATCCCTCGACATGGACCGGCATGCCCAGCTTGCGCGCGGCGACTTCGGCGGCGGTGATCAGCTCCAGATAGTCCTCGAGTCGTTCCGTCGGCGGCATGAAGATGCACAGACGTCCATCACGAGGCTCGACGCAGATCGCGGTGCGGACCACGCCGTCCACCGGCTCTAGGCTCTGTTCGTTGCGCTCCTGAACGCTCTCCGAAGCCGTGAACTGTGCCGTCATCTGGGGACGCTCGGTGTCGCTGGTGATTACAGGATCGGCCAGGGCGGCACGTGGTTCGGTCGGGTCGGCAGTGTGCAGGAAAGGGTACTGCGCCGGTGGCACATGGGGCAGCGATCCCAATGGCAGTCGATAGCCAGCGGGGCTGTCGCCGGGCACCAGAAAAAGATTCTGGCGTCGCAGCTTCCACTGTTCTGATTTCCAGCGCGGGCCGATGCCGCTTGTCGCCCTGGCCTGCCAGCGCTGTATGGGAAGGACGAAGCCCGAAGGCGTGGTGAGGCCGTTGCCGAAAACGCGTGCGATGCGGTGGCGTTCCTCGGGGTCTTTGAGCAGGGAGTTCTCCGGCGTGACATTCTCCGGCAGGTTTCCCTCCTTGAGAATCCATTCCGCCGGGTCTTCGTAAGCGGGCAGGATGTTCCGGTCCGAGACCTCAAGCTCGCCCGCCAGGAGCGTGAGAAGCTTCTCGGCATCCTCGGCCTTTGCCCCCGTGTTCGCACCCTCGGCGGCCACCAGGGTCGTGTCCTGCCAGATCGGCTTGCCATCGCGCCGCCAATAGACCGAGAAGGTCCAGCGCGGCAATGTTTCGCCGGGATACCATTTGCCTTGGCCGTAGTGCAGAAATCCGCCCGGTGCGAAGCGTTCGCGCAGGCGGCGGATCAAGGTGTCGGCCAAGGCCCGTTTCTGGGGACCGACGGCGTCGGTGTTCCACTCGGCGCTTTCGAAGTCATCGATGGAGACAAAGGTCGGTTCGCCGCCCATGGTCAGGCGCACGTCGCCCGCCACCAGCGCTTCATCCACCGTGTGGCCGAGCGCATTGAGTGCGTGCCAGGATTCATCCGAGAAGGGCTTGGTGATGCGCGGTGATTCCGCCACGCGCCGGACCTGCATGTCGAAAGCGAAGGTGGTGTCTGCCGCGCTTGCAAGACCGGCGATTGGCGCTGCGTTGCTGTAATGCGGGCAGGCCGCGAGCGGGATGTGGCTTTCTCCCGCCAGCAGGCCGGAGGTCGGATCCAATCCGATCCAACCCGCGCCGGGGAGATAGGCTTCCACCCAGGCATGGAGATCGGTGAAGTCGTGATCAGTGCCCTGAGGACCATCAAGGGCGGCAAGGTCTGGCTTGAGCTGGATCAGGTAGCCCGAAACGAAACGGGTCGCTATGCCCAGGTGACGCAGGGCCTGCACCAGCAGCCAGCTCGAATCACGACAGGAGCCAGAGGCGCGGGTGAAGGTTTCTTCCGGCGTCTGCACGCCAGGTTCCATGCGAATGAGGTATCCGATCTCACGGGCGACGCGCGCGTTGAGGTCCACGATGAAATCCACAGTGCGGCGGCGCTCACGCGGCACGTCCGCCAGGAAGCGCGCCATGTGCGGGCCTGCTGGCTCCGGATTCAGGTAGATCGCCAGATCCGCCGCAATCTCCTGGGGATAGCGGAAGGGCCAATGCTCCGCCGTTTCCTCCACGAAGAAGTCGAATGGATTGTAAACCCGCATGTCGGCGACAAGATCCACCTCGATCTTCAATTCGCGTACGGGATCGGGAAAGACGAAACGGGCCAGCCAGTTACCGTAGGGATCCTGCTGGTGGTTCACGAAATGGGTGGTGGGGCTGACCTTCAGGCTGTGGGAAATGATGCGCGTGCGGCTGTGAGGCGCGGGCCTGAGCCGGATAACCTGTGGCCCCAGCGTGACCGGGCGGTCATACTGGTAGTGTGTCAGGTGGTGGATGCTGGCCTTGATCGACATGCGCCCTGTTCAGGTTCAAGTGGGAATGGTCGGTATTGGTCTTGCCATTGTGCATTGCAAAAGCGTCATGGCAATGTGTTTTGGTCACGTCGCCAGAGAGAGCTGTGCTCATGCAAGTCTCTGATCATGGGCCAGCACCGCTTCCAGTAACACCTGGGCTCCCGCGCCGCACTCCTCGAACGAGGTCGATTCCGCCTCGTTGTGACTGATGCCCCCCGCGCAGGGCACGAAGATCATCGTGGTTGGCGCGACGCGCGCGATGTAGGCCGCGTCATGTCCGGCCCCCGACACCATGTCGCGCGTGGCATGGCCGGATTTTTTCGCTCCCTTGCGCACGCAGGCGATCAGGTCAGCATCGAAATGCACCGCAGGGTTCTTCCAGATGCAGTTTTCGACAAAGGTCAGGCCAAGCGGCCACAGCACATCGGCAAGGGTCGAGCGAAAGGTGCCCTCCATCCGGTCCAGCACCCTTTCATCGGGATGGCGAAGATCGACGCAGAAGAACACCTCGCCAGGCACGACATTGCGGGAGTTTGGCCGCACCTCCATCAGTCCAACCGTACCGACCGCATCGGGTGCATGGTCCATGGCGATGGCGTGGACGACCTCGACCATGCGTGTCGCACCCAACAGCGCATTCTTGCGCAAGGCCATCGGCGTTGCCCCGGTATGGGCTGATTGCCCCTGCACGGTCACCTCATACCAGCGCATCCCCTGCACACCAGTGACGACGCCGATCATCTTGCCTTCGGCTTCCAGAATCGGTCCCTGTTCGATGTGCAATTCGAACATCGCGCCAATCCTGCGCTGTCCGACTGGCTCCGTACCCTTGTAGCCGATGCGCTCGAGTGCGTGGTCAAAGCGTGTGCCATCGCGGTCCTCGCGTTCGTAGGCGTAGTCCCGCGTGAAGGCCCCGGCGAAGACGCCGGAGGCCAGCATGGCGGGGGCATAGCGCGAACCTTCCTCGTTGGTCCAGTTGACAATTTCGAGGGGTGCGTTGGTCTCGAAGCCCAGGTCGTGCAGCGTGCGCATCACCTCCAGGGCTGCCAGCACGCCCAGCACGCCGTCGAACTTGCCGCCCGTGGGTTGCGTGTCGAGATGGCTGCCCATGCAGATCGGCGGCAGGTCATTCCGCCTGCCAGCGCGGCGGGCGAACATGTTGCCGCAATCATCTGTCGTCACGGTGCAGCCCACGGCCTCGCAGGCCCTGGCAAACCAGTCGCGGACCTGCTTATCCTCGTCGGAAAGCGTGAGGCGGTGGATACCGCCTTTGTCATTCGCGCCGAAATGCGCTGTTTCCATCAAGGTGTCCCACAGGCGTTGCGGGTTGATGTGCAAGTTGGGCAAGGTGATGGGCATTGTGGCGCTCTCGATCCGACCCTGCGCCTGTCGCACAATGGGGCGGTATTCGCAGGGGACAGTTGGGTCATCCCATGACAGGCCCGGAATGGCCAGTGTGTTGGAGAAATAACAGGACAGTTATCTGCCGCGCAGCTGGAGCAGGTAACAGCGGATGGCTAGCGTCAAGGCCTGCACTGACGGTTGGATTGCAATGCATAGAACCAACCTGATCAACCGCTGACGATACCCCGAACAGTCGATTGTATTGATCTCCGGACAAGCGTAGCCTTGTCATGAAAAACAGAAAAAGAACAGCTCTGGGAGGAGAAACATGGTCCGCAGATTTTTTTCATCTGTTGCGGTATCGATGCTTGCCGCTGTGGCAATTGTTGGTGGCGCAGCGGCACAGGCCTGGCCGAGCAAGCCCGTGACCGTCATCGTGCCCTTCGCCGCCGGAGGCAATGTCGATGCTGCAGCCCGTATCTTCTCCGAGCGCCTCAGCGCACGGCTGGGTAAGGCCTTCGTGATCGAGAACCGCAGCGGGGCGGGTGGTTCGATCGGCATCAATGCCATGGCGAAGGCTCCGGCCGACGGCTACACCATCGGCGTTGCCTCGGCGGGCAGCCTGTTCATCCTGCCGCATATCTTCAAGGACAAACTTGGCTATGACACATTCAGGGATTTGAAGCCGCTTGCCCTGGTCGCCACGCAACCCAATTTCTTTGTCGTGCATCCGAGCCTGCCGGTCAGCACGCCGAAAGAGTTCATCGACCATCTCAAGGCCAATCCTGGCAAATACGCCTACGGATCATCGGGCATCGGGACATCGCAGCATCTGTGCATGGAGATCCTTGCTCAGAAAACCGGGATTCAGGTCACCCATGTGCCATACAGGTCGTCCAACCAGATCATGCAGGATCTGATCAGCGGTACGATCCACATGAGCTGTGACCAAATTTCGACGGCCCTTGCGCAAGTGCAGGGCGGCAAAGCCAAGGGCATCGCGGTGTCTTCGCTGAAGCCCTACAGCCTCGCGCCCGAGTATCCCGCCATGGCGGACGCGGTGCCGGGCGTAGACGTCACCTGGTCGGCAGTCTTTGTCGCGCCAGCCGGCATCCCCAAGGACATAGCGGAGCTGCTGACCCGGACTTTGCTCGAGATCACCCGCGAGCCGGAGATCAAGAAGAAGCTCGAGGGTATGACCGTGATGCCGGAATCACTGGGGGGAGAGGCCCTCGAGAAGCAGCTGAAGGCTGACTATGAGACTTGGAAACCAATCATCGAGAGCGCCAATATTCCTGTGCCGTAAACCCTGCGGCCACAAAAAGAACGCGCCTGGGAAAAGGCTCTTGGATCGATGCCAATGACCAGACGCAAGAATGTGATATCCGTTGCCGTGATCGGTCAGGCAGATGCCGATAGGTTTACATGTGGTGACCTGATCAAGCCGGGCACAGCGTCTGACACCAGTTTTGCCAGCCGCGCTTCGGCTGGTCTCGGGCTGAGATCCGCGCGGCGGATCAGGCCGATTTCACGCCATGAAACCGGCTGCGTCAAAGGCCGAAAGGCAAGCTCGCTGAGAGGCGGGCGCTGGGCTGCAAGAGCGGGCAGAACTGCAAGGCCCAGGCCCTGCTTCACCATCATGGCAAGCCTCGTCGTCGTCGCTGCCTCGTAGAATGGGTTGACCACGGATGCCGGCAAGATTGAGCCTGTCATCGCTGACAAGATCAAGACCCCATACCGCCAACTCAACCTTGGCAAGTTGCTCAAGCACGCGAGCTTCCTGAGCAAGATGCCATGTTGGGTCGATCAACTCCGCTAGCGAAAGAGCGCCAGCAGGATGATGATGGGGATCGGAATGCCCACCATCCACAAGAGAATTCCGCGTCCCATGTATACTCTCCTTACCAGTGCATCAGATGTGAAAGATCGATATTCTCGTCACGGTGCTTGCCACCGAGACTTGCACCCCACCAGGCTCCCGCGGCTGCTACAGCGAGCGATGCTGCCGTGAGGAATGCGATCAGAACACCGAGACGTCGGGCGCTTTCAGCCGCCAAGCGGGCGCGCTCCAGAGTCGCTTTGGTCTGGGTGGAAAAGGCATCGATGCGCCGCTCGACCTCGGTGGTCTCGATACCGGCACGTGCGGCGATCATCCTTACGAGATAAGTACGGTCCTGAGCGCTCAATTGACCATCAGTGGCTGCCCGGATGAGCACACGGCCGATCTGGTCGCGCGTCGCCTCGTCGACTGGCGTGGTCTGAGTCTCGGTGCGGACAAGTGTATCAATGGCATACTCAGTCGTGCTGCCGACAATCGTCACAGCCGCAGCCACGCCTGAGCGTGCCAACTCAGCGCCGCCTCTCGCAACACCTGCAACGCTCATGGTGGCAATGATCGCGCCGACAAGGGCAGACAGTGCCCAGACAACAAGACCATGCACGCCATCCCGGACACTGACCTCGTGAGCGCTGGCATCGCCCGCACGACGCCGCATTCGGCCTGTCACATAAGACCCGGCCATCAGGCTCGTCACGGCAACCCAGATGACCCAGAGTCCGATGGCAATGGCAATGGCCATGCCAGAGAAACCCTTGCCTGCAATTGGCGAGGTCATGGATAATCCGATGGCTGATCCGAAACCTGTCAGGACCAATGTGATGGCTGTGGCGATAACCGTGCCCGCTATGATGGCAGCCCAGTCAACATAGGACCGGTCATGATATGACTGGTCATGGGTGACGGCAGATTCTGCGGGAAGTGCTGCTGTGAGGTTCATACTCCGATCCTCAGCGCAAACCGAGGAAAGACAGGATCGCCAGAACGATCACCACAAGTCCAACGAGATATACAATTCCGTTCATGGCAACCTCCGTGCGTGAACCCGCAGGGTCGCGGGCCTCACAATTGAAACGTTTGCGCAGAGAGAAAGTTCCCGTATCCCTCAGGGCAAACCACAACTGTATGAAGTCTGCTCAGCCCAGCAGTTTGTCGATGGTGATGGGCAGCGAGCGGATACGCTTGCCCGTGGCATGATGCACCGCATTGGCGATGGCAGCGGCCGTCCCAACTATGCCGATCTCGCCCAGGCCTTTCACGCCGATCGGGCTGGCCTTCGTGTCAGTCTCATCAACAAAGATGACGTCGATGTCATGGATATCGGCATTTACCGGCACATGATATTCGGCAAGGCTGCGGTTCATGATACGCCCGAGATTGTGGTCGGTCATCGCTTCCTCGTGCAGCGCCATGCCGACACCCCAGACAACGCCGCCTATGATCTGGCTGCGCGCGGTTTTGGGATTGAGAATGCGCCCGGCGGCAACAGCGCTGACAATGCGGGTCACGCGGATGACCCCCAGCTCCTCGTCAATGCGGACTTCGGCAAAAACCGCGGAGTGGGCGAATGATGAATACTGCAGGTATTTGAGAAGGCTGGGCTTGACCGTCTCTTCAGCCGAGATCGAGCGGTCGGCGCTGGCCGAAACGATATCGGCAAGAGCGATTGATTTCGACGGTTCGGACTTGAGCGCCATGCGGCCGCTCGCGCACAGAATGTCGTCGAGCTTGGCCTTTGCCATGGGGCTGTCCGGCATCCTGCTTGCTGCGCTGAGCAACTTTTCTTGCAATGTGTTGCAAGCCGCCATGACCGCGCTACCGGCCGAAGCCGCTGTCCACGAGCCTCCCTGAACCGGAGCCGCAGGCAGGGACGAGTCACCCAGCCTGACGGTGACATCATCCATCGAAAGCCCGAACGCATCCGCACCGATCTGGGCGAGGATCGTGTAGGTGCCGGTGCCGATGTCAGAGGTTGCGCAGGCAATTTCAAGCTTGCCGTCAGGGCCCAGTGTCACCCGCGCCGAAGTCTTGAACATGTAGGCTTCCCAGATGCCGCTGGCCATGCCCCATCCGATCAATTCACGTCCTTCGCGCATCGATCCGGGAACGGGATTGCGCTTGCTCCAGCCGAAGCGCTCAGCGCCCTTCCTGTAGCAGGCCCGCAGTTCCTTTGACGTCAGAATCTTGCCTGTGTTCTGATCCGTATCGACATAATTTTCGAGGCGTAGATCGAGCGGATCAATATCGGCAGCAGTGGCAAGCTCATCCATTGCGCTCTCCAGCGCAAACATGCCGAGCGGTGCGCCAGGTGCCCGCATGTCGCCAGGCGTGTAGATATCGAGCTTTGCAAGATCCTGCTGAAACGATGCGTTTTCCACCTTGTAAAGCAGACCCGACCAGCTGACGACAACCTCCTGGTGGTCTTCGAACCGGGATGTCGCCGAGACCGCATGGTGCTGAACCGAATTGAGACGACCATTTTTCTCAGCCCCGAGTGACAGGACATTCACTGTCTGCGCCCGGTGTATATGGCTGAACATCTGTTCGCGCGTCAGCTCGACACGGACCGACTGCTTCAGCTCAAGGCTGGCCATCACGGCGAGAAACAGCTGGTACTGCGGCCGCAAACCGGAGCCAAATCCACCGCCAACAAACGGGGATATGACCCTTACAGCTTTCTTCGAAAGCCCGAAAACGCTCGCCACATAGGCCTGACTGTTGAGAACGCCCTGCGTCTTGTCGTGAACGGTTATGGTGTCATCCCCATGCCAGACCACGGTTGTGGCATGGGGCTCCATCGGATTGTGATACTCTGCGGCGATGGAGTATTCCTGACTGACCCGCAGCGTGGAATCGCTGAAGGCCTGGACTGCGTCACCGCGTGCGGCAGGCGGTGCCATGCCAAAACGCTTGCTCGGTGGCTCGTAGCTGTCGTGCCGCGCAGCTTCAAGATCTGTCTCGTGTGGATGCAGGTCATACTGGATGCGCACCAGCGACGCCGCATGTCGGGCGATCTCGAATGTTTGCGCCACAACCAGAACAATGGGCTGGCCACTGTAAAGGATGGCGTCGTCATAGAGCGGGCGAAACGGCTTGCCCGGAGGCCCCACCTGATCCTGATAGCTGGAACTGAACCACGCGGTGCGCGGCCGGTTCTGATGGGTGTATATCTTGATGACACCGACGACAGCCTCTGCGGCGGCGACATCGATGCCTGCAATGACACCCTTGGCGACGCTGCTGCCGACAACATAGCCATAGGCCAGATTTGGTGCTGTGAATTCGGCCGCATAGGTCGCCTGTCCGGTGACCTTGGCAGGCCCATCGATCCTGCTTCTGGGAGAGCCGACATGGAGATCATTGGTGAGCATGTGTGAACTCCCTAAGCAATTCGCTTGTCAGTCGAGGATTGCGGCGTTCCGGCTGCAGCCTGAGTCAGTCCACGGATGATTGCCCGGCGCGCCAGCTCGATCTTGAAGCGGTTATGGTCGAAGCCCTTCGCTCCAGCGAGCAAGGCGTCAGCGGCTTGCGCATACGTTGCTGCGCCTGCTGGCTTGCCCACAAGCAACCCTTCTGCTTCTTCACGACGCCAGGGTTTGTGGGCAACACCTCCCAGCGCGATGCGGGCCTGCCGAATTGTTTTGCCATCCAGTTCGACTGCTGCTGCAACGGAGACAAGCGCAAAGGCGTAACTCAGTCGGTCCCGCAGTTTCAGATACGTGAAGCGGGATGCGAACACCCGGGCTGCGCCAGGCAGTTCGACACTCGTCACCACTTCACCATGTCGGAGTGTCGTGTCGAACTGTGGCGTCTCACCGGGCAAGCGGTGATAGGCGCCAATGGGAATCGCACGAGCGCCCTGAGGGCCGCTCACATGAACGATCGCCCCCAATGCCGCGAGCGCCACACACATATCGGATGGATGGGTGGCGATGCAATGCTCGCTTGTTCCCAAAATGGCATGGATGCGGTTCAGACCGTTGATCGCAGGGCAGCCAGAGCCTGGCTCACGCTTGTTGCAAGGCGTGGCCGTGTCATAAAAATAGTAGCACCGTGTGCGCTGATTGAGATTGCCGCCGGTCGTCGCGGCATTGCGCAACTGCGGTGTCGCACCCGCCAGAAGAGCAGAGACCAGAAGCGGAAACCGGGCGGTCACGCGCGCATCACGCGCAAGCGCAGCGTTGGAAACCATCGCCCCGATGCGCAGGCCACCATCGCTTGTCTCTGAAATCTCAGACAGGCCCTCTATCCTTGTGATGTCGACAAGGAGCTCAGGCTTTTCGATATTGTACTTGATGAGATCGAGCAGGTTCGATCCGCCAGCGATGATGCGGCCAAGGGGATTGTCGGCAAGCGATTTGACAGCGTTGTCGACACTGGAAGCTTTCTCATAGGAAAAGCGGTTCATGGCTTGGCACCATGATGTGCGCCTGGAAAGCGCGCGGCGACATCAGCGATGGCATCCACGATGTTGGGATAAGCGCCACAACGGCAGAGGTTTCCGCTCATGAACTCGCGGATTTCCTGGCGCGAACCGGCGTGTCCTTCCGCGATCAACGCCACGCCCGAACAGATTTGGCCCGGCGTACAATAGCCGCACTGGAAAGCATCATGATCGATGAAGGCTTGCTGGAGCGCGTGCAGCTCACCATTGCTGGCCAGGCCCTCGATCGTGACGATGTCCTTGCCGTCCTGCATGATTGCAAGCTGGAGGCAGGAATAGATCCGCTGTCCATCAATCAGGATTGTGCAGGCCCCGCACTGGCCATGATCGCAGCCCTTTTTCGTTCCCGTCAGGCCGACATCTTGACGCAGAAGATCAAGCAGGATGGTCCACGGCCGGACTTCCATCGTGCGGCTCTCGCCGTTGAGCGAGAACGTGACACTCGTGCCACTGTGGGGTGTTGGCGTCATGAACGCGTGTCCTGAAATGTGTTGTGAAATGATCAAATCAAATGACACATCACCCCGGTTGTTCAGCAACCGGGGTGATGTGCAACGGGCACGGCTTACATCATTCCGGCGCGTGTGCGGTCTGGCTTGGCAATGTCAGACGGGGCGTAGGGGCCACGCTTTTCATCAAAGCTGTCCCAACCTTCATCCTGGTATTTTGAACGACGATCGGCAAGAGTTACGGATGCATGGCGGTCCAGAACGGTTTCCACCACGGCCCTGCGCAGTTCATCCGTCTTCACGAGAACCATGGACCCGCCACGCCGGATGGACTCAGCATAGACATGGGCCTCATCCTCATCGATGCCGTTGTCCGTCAACGCGCCAACGATGCCGCCAGCCGCTGCCCCTGTGGCAGCGCCAGCTGCCATGCCGGTCAGCGTGGCTGCAAGCCAGCCAGCGGCGACAATGGGACCGACTCCCGGGATGGCCATGACGCCAAGGCCCGCCAGAAGTCCTGCGCCACCGCCAAGGGCTGCACCAACGGTGGCGCCGGCAGCTGCTGATCCAGTTGTTTCCAAGATGGGATCAGAACCCTCACTGCCGTTGGCAATGACGCTGATGTCATCACCGGGGATGCCGGCGGTCTTGAGGTCAGCCACAACAGTCTGTGCCTCGGCCTTGGTGTCATAGAGTCGCGTAAGATTGGTTGTCATCTTGATTTCCTTTTCTGGGGATTTGGGTTGCGGCAAACGTCACTTCTCGACGATGTTGCCCCGGTAATCGACGCTGACGCTCATGCTGCGACCAGCCTTTGTTCCCATTCCGCGCCAGACGCCGTCCGTGTCCTTGGTCAGGCCGGTAACGCCGGTGAAGCCCTGGTTCTCGAGCCGCGCCTTGGCCTGCATTTCAGTAAAACTGTTGGCGCCAGCGGCCGGTGCAGCGACAACGGGCGCGGCTCCTGAGGGAGTGGGCATGGTCACGGCAGGATTGGACGGAGCGTTGGGATTGGCAGGAACCTGCTGGGCTGCAGCCGAACCGATCGTGGCTGCGCCAATGACAAGCGCCAAAGCGTACTTGTTCAACATCATGTTTCTCCTCGAGAGTGAGACCGTCCGGATTGTCGGCAATCGCGGTTCAGGCACTGCGAGGTAAACGTTTCTTCTCGGTCAATGTTCCATCCGATTGTCGCTCAGCTGAATCATTCTGCTTTGACTTCACGATCGGACCTTGCGCGTTACGCTGCACGATGGTCTCTCTTCTCATGGTGGTCATCGCGGATGCCGCTGGGGAGGCGCTGTCTCCGGGAACAGCGGTGGGAGAGACTGCTGTTGCTTCCGCATTCGCAACGCCGGGGCCAGACCCGTATTCGTGGCCATAGCCTTCGCCACCATGAGCGATGCCCTGAAGGATTTGCTTCTCCTCTTTCGTCACGTCGTCAGCACCGGCTCCCGACGGCAACTGCTTCATGACCGCGGAGATTGTCCCGGTGGGCGATGTCGTTGCTGCAGTCAGTTCGTCAGACCGCGAAGGGCCAGTCTTGCGCACGGTTCTCGTTCGCTTCGTCCGCGTGGTATCTTGCATGTCATCTGCTCCAGGGTGCCAGACGACAACTGCATGGGTGCCGGATAGTTCCTCCGACTCTTCCTGCCGAGAGCATGTGGAGTTTCACGCTGTCGGCCTTGGCCGATCAATCACCAAGTCGTCGAACCACGGCTCCCGATGGCCTGCGATCATCTTGGCAATCATCCGTGACGCCAGAAAGCTGAACGTGATCCCATTTCCCCCATAGCCGTAGGCTGCGTGGATGCGAGGATAACCCGGAACCTCGCCGATGAGAGGGAGTCCATCCTCGGTTTCGCCGAACGCGCCGGACCAGACGAAATTCGCTGAGGCGACGGCTTTGGGACAGAGCGCTTTCAGCTTCTTGAGGATGATCTCTGACTTCTTCTGCATCAGCGCATCGCGTGCCAGCGGATCGACAATGCTGTCGTCATCCTCGCCACCAATGACAATGCGGTTGTCGGCTGTCGTGCGTGCATAGAGATAATGCTCCGAAGCTTCCCAGATCAGTACGCCATCACGCCACAGCACGTCGGGGTTTTGTGGAGGAGTGGCGATTGCCCAGCTTGACGCTGTCTTGTGCAGGTCTGTCTTGACGAAATCAGGCATCACGTAGCCTGTTGCCAGGATGACGCGGCTGGCCTCGATTTCACAACCGTTGTCGATCCCCACGATCACGCAACTGCCTTTGCTGTCGTAACTCACGGCATTCGCGTCAAACACAATGGCACCATTGGCAATGGCGGTCGCAATCAGCGCATGGGAGAGCAGCAGCGGATCTGCGTCGGCTGATCCCGGCGAAAGGATTGCGGCTTCCCGGTCAAAACCGTACTCGCCCAGAAGAGTCCTGTAGTCGAGAAAAGCACCGGGCAATCCCGCTCGCTGCCGAAGGGCGTGCTCTGCCAGAAGTTCACGGGAGCTGGCCCCTTCTCCCGACATGTAAAGCGAACTGCGGTCCCGGAATGCACACCTCAATCCCAAGCCGCGCACCAATGACTTGAGCCCTGTGACTGCTTGGAGGCTACGATGGTAAATGTTGGCCGCACGCTCGAAGCCATAAAACCCGGTGAGTTCCGAAAGCGGGCAATCGATCTCCCATTGCAGCATCGCGGTGCTCGCCGCCGTGCTGCCAAAGCCCGGGCGCTCGCGGTCGATGATACAGACCTTGTGGCCAAGGCTTGTGAGATGCTCCGCCATCAACGATCCCGTGATACCTGCTCCCACCACCAGAATGTCGCAGCGAATGCTCTGGTCGAGAGACTTGCGCGGTGGGCGCACGAAGCCTGCAAGCCACGGCGGCGCGCCACCGCGCAATTCATTTTGCACCGTCGTCGCAGGGTCGAAGATGACATCGGACATAAGGTTTCCAGGGCAGAAAAAGACCCCGGAGAATTGCTTCGCCGGAGTCAGTCTGAGGGAAGAGTTGGGACGTTGTCAGGCGGCTTTGGCCAGAGCAGTCGGGTTAATGGTCCCCGCCAGCTTCGATAGCGACTGATCGGCCTTTGTCTCTTCGGCGAGGGTAGCACCAAGAAGGGCCGCTGCCTCCTTCATGCCGAGCTGCAAAGCCCATGCCCGCAGCGTGCCATAGCGCGCCATTTCATAGTGTTCAACCGCCTGCGCGGACGCCACGAGGCCAGCATCAAGGGCAGGACTGTCGGCGTACTCATCCATGACGGCCTTGCCCTCTTCAAGGATGCCGAGGATGGCGTCACAGGTCTTGCCGCGCGGAGGCTTGCCCGCCAGTTCAAAGACGTCGGAGAGTCGCTCGATCTGCCCTTCTGTCTCGGCCTTGTGTGCCATGAAAGCGGCCTGCAATTCGGATGAATGGGCAGCCTTCGCCATCTTCGGAAGGGCCTTAACGATCTGTTTTTCAGCGTAATAGACGTCCTTGAGCATATCGTGGAACATGTCTTCGAGTGTCTTGGATGCTGCTGGCATGGAATGCTCCTTGTTGTGCGCGAATAGGGTATGAATCAATTGGCGGTATTCGGAATTGCCACCGCCATCGGGTGCGATGCTTCAACAGCCATCACGGCTTTGTGCGAATAGTCTGCACATACTTTGCCGTTGCGGCTGGAACGCCTAGAAAACACGAGGGGGATTGAACCGTCGGGCACCTTTGAAGTTGCGCAAACTTGAGCCGCAATCCTCAAAGGTGCTTTCAGGTTTGATGACTCAGTTACTGGAGCCGGGGTAGTCAACCATATGCGCGCTCATGCGCTGTTCGCACGCAGCGATGTCCTTGCTGGTCATCATCTGGCGCATGGATGACACGGACTTCATCGCGGCTTCGCGCTTGGCAACATCGGTCACCGCCGCAGCACCCTTCTCGAGAGCGGAAAGCTGCGCCTCGTCGCAGACCATCTTCTTGGTCTGGGCATTGGCACCACCGATGAGAATGCCGGACGTGAACAGTGATGCGATAATGAGAGATTTAATCATTGGAAAGTTTCCTGAAGCTTTGCAGGCAGGATTGCCAATGACTAAACGTGTGTTGAGGAAGAAAGGTTCCAACCTGATGTCATCGGGCACCTGTCCCGTTTGCCAACATTCGCTAGTCCTGCACACCCGCTTGCAGGATCTGCGATACTGGAATGGATACGGACCACCTGACACCGTCCGGTTCAAATTCAAGCGATGCGTCTCCAGACAATGCCGCCTTGACCAGGCGATTCATGACCGTGTGACCAAAGCCCTTTCTGGTTGGTTTGCCGACAGGCGGTCCGCCCAGCTCTTTCCACTCAAGTGAAAACACCTTCTCTTCGCCTGCACCCTCGCCAACCCACCACCCCAGCGCAATGTGTCCTCCGGGAACGGACAATGCGCCGTACTTTGCTGCATTGGTGGAAAGCTCATGCAATGCGAGGCCCAGGTTCTGTGCGGCCTCCGGCAGGAGAGCAACGTCATTGCCCGTGAGCTTGATGCGATCGCCGTTTTCTCCCACCACAGGTGATGTCTGCACCCGCACCAGTTCAAGAATTGACGCGCTGCTCCAGTTCTTCTTGATCAGCAGATCAAGCGATCCTGCGACGGCGGACATGCGTTGCGCAAACGCTTCGCTGAAAATCTCGACAGACGTTGCATCACGGGCAGTCTGCCGCGCAATGGCCTGGACGACGGCAAGGATATTTTTCGTCCTGTGGGTCAGTTCACCCATTAGGAAGCGGATTTGCTCTTCTCGTTTTTTTCGGTTCGTGATGTCTCGCGTCGTCCCCAGAAGTATTCTGGCGGGAAGAGCGCCCCTCAGCGTTCGGCCGCGTGCGGCCAGCCACCGTTCTTCGCCATCGCTGGTCCGGATGATGCGGAAGTCGGCTTCAAAGAGGCCGGTGCTGTCGGGGTGCTGCAACTTGGCGATCTGCGAGATGAAGTGATCCCGGTCCCTCGCATCGATCCTATCGGCAATATCTTCGATTGAAGGCGCGACGGGCCCGGTCATTCCCCACAAGCCAAAGAGCCGATCATCCCAAGTGTTTTCGCCTGTCAGAAGATCTTTTTCCCATGTCCCGGTTTCCCCTGCGTCGAGCGCCAGTGAGAGATGTTCAGCCGTTCGTGCCAACCGTAGTTGGGTCGCGCGCTCTTCCGTGATGTCGAGATGGACGCCGACCCATTCGGTAATCTGCCCAGTGCTGTCAAAAACCGGGATGGCCCTGATTGAGCATAGCCGCCATTCTCCATCGTGACGGCGTACCCTGTGTTCGAACTGGAAGGTCCGCTTTTCTTCGACGGCCTCTCGCCAAGCCTCGATTGTGGGCTGGGCATCATCGGGATGCACAGCCTTGGCCCATCCATAACCCCTGTACTCATCGGGAGTCTGGCCAGTAAATGCACTCCAGGCCTCCTGCTCGCCATCCATTTCGCCCGCAGCATTGTTGGTCCACAATACGCCTTGAACCGCCGTGACAGCAGCCTTGAAACGCTGTTCACTCTGATGCAAACGCTGTTCGGTTGTTATTGACATTCTTCGCGTCCGGGCGAACGACACCGATGTCGCCAATTTCATTGTCATATGACTGTTCAAGTCTACGGCATTCCAGGCGCAATGAATACATTATTGCTGTGAGCCTCCAGTGTGGACACATAACTGACCGCTCAGGTGAACAACTGCCTTCACTCTTGTTTGGCAGGAACAGGAAATTTGAAATGCGTTTCCGAAAAAACTTAGAAAATAAAGCTCACCAGCATCTATAATGATGGTGCAATTCCTATTTTTTGCCGCTGATGCGGTCTGGTAACCTGTCAACCGCTTCGTCTGCACCCTGTCTTATTCCCAGAGCGCCTTCGCGCAGGATTCTGGTTGCAGCGTCATTTTTGTCATCGGGATTGGTTGGTATCGCCGCTGTCGCTTGGGTTGCATCCAGACCGACAGCATCAGGCTTGTCTCCGCCATTTATGGCAGTGGCGGCAAATGTTGCCAATGCTTCCGGCTGGCCTTTGCGTGCTGTTTTACGTTCTACCATGGCACTCTCCTGATAAGCGTCGAGATTATGACCCGTCCACTGAACGCATGGGAAATGATTGTGTTCCCGAGGCGGATATTCCAGGCGTCATTTTCCGCTCAGGAAAAACCGCACCATCTCCGTGGAGGCGTCTGGCCCTTTGGCGTCGGTATATGAGCCAGAGACATTACCGCCTGACCAGGCATGGCCAGCCCCATCGATCAGCCAGCTTTCGACGAGCGCTGGCCCGTTGTCTTGTTCAATCACGGTCCGCGTGAAGCGCCTTCCGTTGCTGGAATCCGATATTGTGGCGATGGATTGATCCGCAGTCGAACGTTGTGCCATTTCCAGAATACGCTGAGCGTTCGAGGGGTGTACCGTCCGGTCAGCGGTGCCGTGGAAGATGATGGTTCGTACGGTCGGCGGCATTTCGTCAGGCGACTGTACCTTTCCAAACTGGCTCGCGCCCTTCTTGCCGCGCATGACAGAAAGTGCGGACATGACATTGCCCGCTGACTGATAGGCTAACCCGGAATGAACGCCGACAGCGCTGAATACGTCAGGGTAGGTCTTGCCCATGATAACGGACATTGCTGCGCCAGCGGACAGGCCTGCCACGAACACCTGTTCCGGGTTGATGCCGAACTGCTGGATCACCTTGCGCGTCAATCCGGCGATTATGGCAGGCTCGCCAGCATCGCGGAGCTGGTGTCCTCCCTCAAACCAGTTCCAGCAGGATGACGCATTGCTGACGCGGGTCTGCGAAGGGTAGGCAATCAGCAAACCATGCACCTCGGCAAGAGCATTCATGTTGGTGCCCGCTGCAAAATCATCGGGATTTTGCGTGCAGCCATGCAGCATGACAATCAGGCCGCGCGGCTTTTCCGCAGCTGATGCTGGCACATAGAGTTTGAAGTCCCTGGTTCCCGCGCTGCAGGCAAAGGATTGCGACGTGAAGCTGGCACCTTCAGGGAGAGAAACTTCAGGGCTTCTGCTGATTGCACCCGAAGATGCAAGCGGCAGTCGTGTCATGGATACTGGCAAGCCGGTGGCGTTCCGCAGTGTTTCCAGAACCTCACCCAAGGGGCGTCGCAAGCGTTTTGGAACGCTTGAATAGCTCCCGGGTTTTGCCGGTAAGTTGTCTGCGCCAGCTTTCTTTTGTTTCTCGCCACCTGCTCCCGCTACCGGCAGGGCCGGGACGCCATCCGAAATCTTCCGGCCGGTCGCGGGGCGCACGGGTGCCGTCTTGTCACGAAAACGGCTGCTGACGCCTGCCAGCATTCCAGCCCCAAGGGTCCGCTGGATGATGCGCGTTGCTCCCAGGACGTTGAATGCACGGGTCGCCTTGGCTGCCCGACGCATGGCGGCGGCGAATTTATTGCTCATCTGTGATTCCTTACTGCCGTGTTGAGTATGCGGGTTGCGGCCCAGCTGCGCTATGTCGGGTCGGATCCTGGCCGAGTATGACCTTAACAGTCTCGAATGTGATCATTCCGGCAACGAGCATCGGGTGTGGGAACACGAGATCAGGTCCGTTGCGCGGCAATTCAACACTTTTCACGCGAAGTTGTTCCCTCACACTTCCTCCACTCGAGCGATTAGCCCTTCCAATGGCGGCCGTCGTTGAGGGCCTGGCAGGAAGCGCTCGCAAACCGCCTCCCGATTCATTTGACTCACCTATCGTTCCGGATCGGAACAAACCTGCAGAATGGGCGTTATTGGGGGATAGCGGCTTATGCCGCGACCGAGGCAATCGGCATCTACTGAGATCGAAATCTGCTGCAATTGAGAAGGTGATTCCCATGAGCAAGGCACAGAAGCGCGGCAATCGTGAAGCCAAGAAGCCAAAATCGATCAAGAAGGTCGAACAGCCAGCGGTATCGTCCTCTGTGATCAAGGCGGCTGTCACTTCCTCTGATCAACCGAAAAAGAAACGCTGAGGTCAACACCATGGCGATCCGCAGGACCGAAACGACCGTCACATTCCGCAACCCGTTCACGCTGCCATCGATCGAGGGTTGCCACCCGGCGGGCACGTACCGTGTTGTGACAGAAGATGATGCCGTCACCATCGGTCCTTTCGCTGTGACCACGCGGATTGCGACGCACCTGCATACACCGGCCCTATCTCTGATGCCTGCCGCAGGCAATGTTTTCACCATCCCCGCCACCGAACTCCAAGCGGCCATCGAAGAGGATCGTCAGCTCGAAACCAAAGCTCTGTCACACGAACCGGAGACCAGACCTTGAAACAGCTCAGGCGCATTGCATTCATCGGAAATTCGCTCCCACGGCGTTGTGGAATTGCGACCTTCACAACAGATCTGCAAACCGCGGTGAATGGATCAAGGCCGGATATCCTGTCGGGCATCATTGCGATGAACGATAGCGTTTCACACTATGCCTACCCTTCATCTGTGCTCCTCACCGTGAACGATATGACGGTGAAGGAATACATTGATGCCGCAGCATTCCTGAACAGCCAGCATTTCGATGTTGTGTCGCTTCAGCACGAATTCGGTATTTTTGGTGGAGACGCAGGCGAGCATGTCCTCGCGCTTCTGTCGCGTTTGCGAATGCCGATCGTTACCACATTTCATACGGTTCTGGCGCGTCCGAAAACAGCTCAGCGCATCGTCATGAGCCAGATTATCGCTCTGTCATCAAAGGTTGTCGTGATGGCCGAGAAGGGGCGCGAGCTGCTGCTTTCGGTTTATGATGTGCCGTTGGAAAAAATCGAAGTCATTCCGCATGGAATCCCTGATGCCGCCTTTGTCGAGCCTGACAAGACGAAAGCTGAACTGGGGTTTGCCGGACAGCCCGTCATCCTGACCTTCGGGCTTCTGTCCCCCAACAAGGGGATCGAGGTCATGATCGATGCCATGCCCCATATCCTGGAGAAAAGCCCTGACGCGGTTTATGTTGTGTTGGGTGCCACACACCCCAACCTTGTCCGTGAACAGGGAGAAGAGTATCGGGCCAACCTGCAGTCTCGTGCCCGAGAGCTGGGCATCGATGGGTCAGTGATTTTCCTCGACCAGTTCGTGGACCAGGCAACCCTGCTCAAATTCATCTCAATGTGCGATGTCTACGTCACGCCCTATCTGACGGAAGCGCAGATGACGTCCGGTACCCTGGCCTACAGCTATGGTCTTGGAAAAGCGGTGGTATCGACCCCTTACTGGCACGCGCAGGAACTTCTGGCCGATGGCCGGGGCGTCCTCGTTCCATTCGGCGCCGTCGATGCTATTGGCCAGGAGGTGGCGGATCTGCTTACCGATGATACACGGCGCAACGCAATGCGGCGCAGGGCTTACTCCAGCAGCCGATCCATGACCTGGGCAATGACAGCCCAACGGTATCTCGTCGTGTTTCAAAGCGTCCGGCAAAGGCAGCATCTCAAGCTTGTCGCCAGCCGCGATCCCAAGGATGACTTCATGCCGAACAACAATCCGCCTGAAATCCAGACCGGACATTTCCTGTCGATGTGCGATGATACGGGGCTGTTCCAACATGCTATCCACGCAGTGCCAGATCGCGCCCATGGCTATTGCGTGGATGACAATGCCCGCGCCCTTCTGGTGGCCTGCACGCTCAACGCTTCACCCGGTGCAAGTCTTTCGCAGGCCCTGACATCCCGTTTCGCAGCCTTTATTCAGCACGCCTGGAACCCGGACAGAAGTCGGTTCCGGAACTTCATGAGCTTTGACAGGCGTTGGCTTGAAGAGAGCGGCTCGGAAGACAGCCACGGTCGGACGCTCTGGGCGCTGGGTGTTTGCGCGGCCCGCGATACAGACCCGGCACGGCGGGAATGGGCTGCAATTCTGTTCGCAAGAGCGTTGCCAATCGTGGAGCGGTTCAGCTCGCCGCGTGCCTGTGCTTTCACCTTGCTTGGGCTGGGTGCGATCACCGCTGCAGGCAGGGCGCATCCCGACATCATGCGGATGCAAAAGCTTCTCGCCAGCAAGCTCCAGTCAATTTTCATGGCGGTGAATACGGCTGACTGGGTGTGGTTCGAGGAGGGACTGTCCTATGACAACGCCCGCCTGTGCCAGGCCATGATCGTGACAGGCCTCGCCCTCAAGGATGACGAGTATGTCGAAACCGGTCTGAAGAGCTTGCGCTGGTTGACGACAATGCAGACCACTTCAACTGGAAATTTCCGACCAGTGGGGTCGGAAAGCTTCGGCGATCAGCGTCAAAAGCCAAAGCCCTTCGATCAGCAACCACTGGAAGCTGCAGCTATGATCTCGGCTTGTGCAGCAGCATTCCAGGCAGATGCCGAACCGCAGTGGGACACCGAGGCGATGCGGGCCTTCAACTGGTTCATGGGGAAAAACGATCTGGGCGTGGCGCTGGTCGATGCCGCGATCGGCAGTTGCTGTGACGGACTCCATCCGGATCGCAGAAACGAGAACCGTGGGGGTGAATCTGTGGTATCTTATCTTTTGGCACTCTTCGAGATTCGCCAGATTGCGCTGCGTGGAGAGACCAGCATCAACGAGGTCCGGCTGCCTGCCTACAGTATCTAGAGCGGCAAGGGTCAAAAAGAGATCGTCGAGGTTCAGTGACCCACATCCAGTTCTTCAACCGCCAGGCGCTGTATCTGCGCCCTGACTCCGCGCGAGTCGTGGTGCGTCCGTTCAGACCGGCGACAGAACCACGCGATCTCAACCCGACGGACAAGACAAGGGCGAACCACATCGTTGACCGTGTGCTGGCGCTTGATCCAGCAACAGCCGCCAACATACTCACTGAGGTGCTGGAGAACTTTCAGGGCAGGCACCGCAATCTTCTGCAAAGATTCGAGATGCGCGCTGTTGAAATGGAGGAGGCTCTTGCCAGCCATACTCCCTTTTCGAAGTTGCAACGCCAGCTTATCGGTTCGTATTTTCTGCATGAATACTCTTTCGAGTCCGCAGCGCTTTTCAATCCCAGCATCGTTGCACATCCCGACCAGACTGGCGCACCGGACGGTGGATTGCGGTTCATCATCAGCCTTCGCGCGGTCGGGGAGGGCCATGTATCGTCTCTGACATTCCGGGCCGGTTCCATCGCAGCCGATGGCAATGTCACAATCGATCCCACGGTGCGGCTCGCTTCCATCCCGATCCGGGAAGTGCGCACCCATGGCCCGCGTGGCGAGGATGTCGAGGTGAGCTTCGCGCCCAACGAGGACATCAGTGAACGTGTCATTTTCCCGGTCACGGAATCGCAGTCGAACGGCATCGAAGATGCCAGGTTCGTGGAGTTCCACGAAGGCGAAACAAAAGTGTTCTACGCCACCTACACCGCTTACAACGGCAGGGCGATCCGTTCAGAGATCATTGAGACACACGACTTTATCTCCTTCCGGATGACGCCGCTCGCGGGCTCTGCCGCGCGCAACAAGGGTATGGCGCTGTTTCCCCGCAAGATTGGCGGCCGCTACGCCATGATCGCCAGACAGGACAATGAGAATCTCTACCTGCTCTACTCCGATGATCTCTACACGTGGGAGGGCGGAGAGCCTGTCCTGAGACCACACTTCCCGTGGGAGTTCGTCCAGATCGGCAACTGCGGCTCTCCCATCGAACTGGATGAGGGCTGGCTGCTGCTGACCCATGGTGTAGGTGCCGTGCGGAAATACTCGATCGGTGCCGTCCTGCTGGACAAGGATGATCCGTCGAAGGTGATCGGACGCTCTCGTGAGCCGCTGGTCCGTCCCGAACCCTCAGAGCGTGAAGGCTACGTTCCCAACGTCGTCTACACATGCGGCGCAATCCGCTTCAAGGACCGGATTGTCCTGCCCTATGCGATCTCCGACACGTTTTCCAATTTTGCCACGATCAAGGTCGAGGCATTGCTGAGCATTCTGGAGAAGCCGTAGGCGCTGGCCTTCGTGTGGCTCAATTCAACCACGTTACAAGACGCCATCCCGCTGCCGCAACAAAAGCCGTGAGAACGGTTCCCCATGTCCAGTCCACGATCATGATGGAGATCGGAAAATCCTTGAGTGTGGCGTAGTTTGTCGCGTCATAAGTGCCATACGCCACCAGACCCAGCGCTGCTCCATATCCAGCCGCTGTCCAGATCGTGCCTGATCCCAAATTGGGGAGGATCGCAAAGAACGCGATGCCGACGGCATAGACCAGATAGAACAGGACAGCCGCAGCAATGCGGGGTTCGGACAGCATGATGCTGCCCATCTGGCTTTCGTAGAACGGACGCATCGTGCGTAGCCAGAGAAAGTCCAGGGGGAACATGACAACCGAGGCAGCCAGTGTTGCAAAGGCGAGCTGTCGTATCATTCGCTATGGTCCTGCATGAGATGGACTGAGGGATATGCTCAAGAACCGGCGGCCGGAAGCACAAGGCCAACAGCCGCCGATTTTTCAATTTGGGCAGGAAAGATCGTCAGGCCTTGTCGATGATCTTCTTGACCGCATCCTTGCCCTTGCCGACGGCCTGCTGGGCTTCGCCCTTGCGCTCCTGCGCAATGCCTTCGGCCCGCAACCTGTCGTTGCCCACGACCTTGCCTGCAGCCTGCTTGAGATTGCCAGCGGCTTCATTGGCCATGCCCTTGATCTTGTCGGTTGTGCTGCTCATGGGAGGTTCCTTTGTTGTTGGTCCCGTATCGGACCGCAAAGGCAGAACCCGCGCCGCATACAAAAGTTCCCTGTCCGGCCAGCAAAAATGAGACGGCCCTCCGCCTGGAAGCGAAGGGCCGGCAAATCACGCCATTCGACCTTGCAGTTGATCAGACTTCGCGTCGGATAATCCGGAGCGCAAAAAGCAAGATCACAGCTCCGATCGTCGCGCCAAGGATGGCTCCGGGGAGACCTCCGACGCTACCCACGAAGTAGCTCCCGAACAGCCAACCACCGATGATGGACCCAAGGATCCCGATTGCAATATTTCCCAGCAAGCCATAGCCGTAGCCTTTGACGATCACACCAGCCAGCCAACCCGCTACGCCACCGACAACAAGCCAAATAACAAGAGTTTCAGGTGCCATTTTTCTTCTCCTTTTGAAAACACATGATGGTCTGCGCCACAAATGTGACACGATCACTTCTGCCTAACGCAGTTTAACGTGATTGGTTCCACGAGAGTTGCACAGTTGCCACCTCAGGCTTCATTGAACCCATGGACCTGCACGCTATCAAGGCAGAAAACCCCGGCGCAGCACGTCGGGGTTTTTGAATTGACAGGCGTTTGATCAGCAGGCGTAGCGAACGGAGCGTCCGTATTCATCATAGCCGCGGCAGGAGCTGCGGGCATAGCCGCGACTGGGTGTGGTCGCCACACCCAGGATAGCACCACCGGCTCCGCCGATCACGGCTCCGGCGACAGCGCCACCAGGACTTCGGGTCGCAACACCACCAATCACAGCACCCGTTCCCGCGCCGATCAGGCCTCCGGCAATGGCTCTGTCCGTTGGGTTGTAGGCGTTACATGCCGTCAGACTTCCGGCGAGGACGATGGCTGCAAGAACTTGCTTCATAGGTCTATCTCCTGAATTGCTGGAGGCTGCCCGAAAGGACAGCCTCGTTGGGGAACTGGATCAGCCGCGCTTCATCAGATCTGTCGGCTTGTACTCGGGAGCATTTTTCAAGGTCGCCTTGTCGATGTCGACGACGAGCTTGGCCTTACCGCTTGCATCACGGGTCATCTGGAAGGAGCGGTACGTGACGGCCACCTTGTGCTCGCCTATGCCGAGAAACCCGCCGACGCCAACAACAGCTGCAAGCACGCGGCCATCGCCATCAATCAGGATCTCCTCGACATCACCGACCTTTTCATTCGCGCGGTTGTAGACGACCTGGCCCACGGCATCCGAGGCCCTCCAATGCGTCGGCATCCAGCTTCCCGAATAGAACATGTCCATCACGGGGCCAGGGGCGCTCATCGGTGGGTTCGCGGGTGTTGCCGTTTGCGACAGGGTGGGAGACGAGAAGGCCGCACAGGCCACGGTCATGAGAAACAGCTTACGAGAAAACATGGGGATTTCCTTTCGAATGAATTCAAATCGACGCTCACGGATGTGCTCACGTTCGATATCCACAAAGCCATGGCCGAGCTACAGGTTTGAAACAGCGCCGGTCACGACGATTTGCTGAGCAGTGAAACGCAACCAGCGTAGCAATTGTTCCCTTTTGTGCGGCTCATGAATCTTCACGTTCGCGCGGAACCAATTCCAGGCCCACGCGTTCAACTGCAATTACCGCGACGCTATCGTGGGGCTGGAGCTGTCTGCTTCGGGTGGAATCTCAAAACTTCAAAGCGAGGAAAATCACCATGCACATTCGCTATGGCTATGAGATCGAACTGGTCTGTGATCAGTCGACGCCTTTGATCACGATGCTGGATGTTCATCCATCGCGCCGGAGCGATGTCACCGCGCCTGACGACATGCTGGTGACGAGCCTTCTGACGAACGCCACCATCGACGGCTCGGATATTTATCTCGACCAGTTCGGCAACATATGTCGCCGTATCCTTGCCCCTGCGGGGGGTGTTTCTCTGGCTGGAAACGGTGTTATTCACGACTCAGGTTTCGCGGATCCTCAGGAGCCCAAGGCAAATGTCCTGCCTCCCGACAAGCTTCCCGCCGAGACATTGGCCTATCTGCTGGGCAGTCGCTATTGCGACACGGACCTGCTTGCGAGCAAAGCCTGGGCGAGATTTGGCGATGTCTCCGGTGGCTGGAACAGGGTGCAGGCGGTTTGTGACCATGTGAACAGCCTGATCCGCTTCAGCTTCGGGCAAGACCCCAATTTGCGCACCGCGAGCGAGGCCATCGCGGAGGGAACTGGTGTCTGCCGGGACTTTGCCCATATTGCGATCACGTTCTGTCGGTGCCTGAATATTCCGGCGCGGTATTGCACGGGCTACCTTGGCGATATCGGCGTACCCCTGGATGGGCACCCCATGGATTTCAGCGCTTGGTTCGAGGTTTATCTTGATGACGCGTGGTGGACATTCGATGCCCGCCACAACACGCCCCGCATCGGGCGCATTCTCGTGGCGCGCGGCCGCGATGCTACCGATGTCGCCATGCTCAATTCGTTCGGTGCGCATACGCTCCGGCGTTTTGACGTCGTGACCGAGGAGGTCGCGGGCGCACGCTATCCCCTGAATTCCAATGATCGTCGTGAACATTGGAGCGGCAGCTCCTCGACACAAGGTTGAACAAGAACAATGAAGTCTTTTCTGTTGATGGCGTCGGGATACTGGCGCGGGCCAAGTGCGCCACGCGCGTGGATGTTGACAGTCCTCGTGTTGGCTTTCCTGTTCGCGCAAATCGCGAGTCAGGTCGTGATCAATTCCTGGAACCGTACATTCTTTGATGCACTCGAAAGCAAAAACCTGGCGTCTGTCACCGCCGCAATAGCCTGGTTGCCGCTGGTCATTGCTGCAGCATCGCTGTGCCTCTCGGGCCTCGTGGTAACGCGCATGATGTTTCAGGCGCGCTGGCGGGAATGGATGACAAACAAGATCGCCGGATGGTGGATTGCAGACCAGCGTTACTACCGGCTTGGTTTTACTGCGCCGGACCAGACGGCACCGGAATTCCGCATTGCAGAGGATGTCCGACTGGCCGTGGAGCCATTGGCGGAATTTGCGCTCGGGCTGATCAGTGCCGTGATTACAGCAGCCACGTTTGCCACGATCCTCTGGCAGGTGGCGGGCTCCGCGTCGGTCTCCCTTGGCGGTGTGGCATTTGAGGTTCCGGCCTACATGGCGGTGGCCGCTGTCGTTTACGCGGTGGTGGCGTCGCTGGCAGCTTACGTCGCAGGAAGCCCTCTTGTGGGGAAGGTCTCTGCAAAGAATGAGGCGGAAGCCCAGTTCCGGGCTGAAATGACCCGACTGCGCGAGAATGCCGAAAGTATCGCCCTCATCCGCGGTGACAAGGATGAGCTGCTGTCAGTCCGCGAGACCTATGCCACCGTCGTCAAAACCTGGATCGGCATCATCCGGCAGCAGGGCGTGATCGCTTTGGTCATGAACACCAACGGGGCATTGTTCCCGATCATTCCCCTCCTGCTGGTCACGCCCAAGTATCTGAACGGCGATTTGACGCTGGGTGCCGTCATGCAGGTGGTGGCGGCCTTCAGTGCCGTGCAGGGCGCACTGGTGTGGTTTGTCGACAATTTTGTGCGTCTGGCCGAATGGTATGCCTCGGTTGCGCGCGTGCGGGAACTCACCTCAGCTCTTGAGGATCTCGATCTTGGAACATTGATGGAGAACGATGCGGGCATCGTGCTTGGCCTGAGCGACGACGGCGCCATTCATATCGAGAACCTGTCGGTAGCGGAACAAGGCGGCCGGGTCGTTATCAACGACGCTTCTGTGACAATTGCGCTTGGCGAGAAGGTGATCATCACTGGCGAGAGCGGGGCGGGCAAAAGCGTGCTGATCCGGGCTCTCGCCGGGCTATGGCCGTGGGGATCGGGATCAATTCGCGTACCGCGTGATGTAGCCATCGCCTTTGTTCCGCAGCGGCCTTATCTGCCGCTTGGTACATTGAGAGATGCGCTGCTTTATCCAGCCGGAGATGCTGCCACGAGCAATGATACTCTTGTCACGGCGATGAAACGCTGCGGCCTTGGCTATTTCACCAAACGCCTCGACGAAGAAAGCCGCTGGGACCAGACGCTTTCTGGCGGTGAGCGCCAGCGGATCGCTTTCTGCCGACTGCTGATTCAGAAGCCGCAGATCATCATCATGGATGAGGCAACATCGGCGCTTGATGAAGAGAGCCAGACCTCCCTGCTGTCATTGCTACGGGAAGACCTCAGCAGCGCAACGGTCATCAGCGTGGCACACCGACAAGGTATCGAGGAGTTCCACGACCGCAAGATCACGCTTGAAAAGCGTCATGCTGGTGCGGAACTCACGGCAAGGAAATTGCAACGCAGCCTCTGGCATCTCTTCCCGACCGCAATGAGGCGCTGATCCGGCAGATTGTGACTTAATCAAGGAACAAATCGAGCGAACCCGCGTTCTTCATTCATGATGTAAAGCGGGAGTTGCTCCATGCCTTTCAAAAAAATCAGCCGGAAGAGTTTTGCGCCGATGTTTCGTGGCCCGTCATTGATGGCGGGAATCGGTGCTATTGCCATTGTGCTGGCTCTGAATGCAGCCATCAGCTCTCCTGCCGCAATGATCCTTTCCCTACTGCTCGAGAGGCCCTCTTCAGCCCGGTCCGCAACTCTGCCGGCACCCACAACTCTGCCCGCACCTCCTGCGCGATGGACGGCTTGGCGGTTGGGAAGCGAGGATGGCACCTACTACATCGAGTACAACTGGCAGCCCCGGAACAAGGCACCGATCGTGCGATAAAGTGCCGTTCACACTGTGAAAGTCCAGCGCAGGATGTCTCCGTGAGCACGCTCATTCTCGACAGCGCCAAGCTGGGCAGCCAGACCAGCCATGATTTTCGCAGAGGGTGCATTTCTCGGAGCATTTCCGTTTTTCGCAATATGGAAAAGCACGGTGCTTTCACTTGCCGTGCTGACATGGACGCTGACAGAAGCCTCACTGTCCGCGACAAGTGAGGCAACGATCGCCTCGACCAAGGCCAGCCCGAACGGAATGATCCTGTCCACAATCAGCGCATGATCACCCGTCACATCTGTACTGATCCACTGCCCAGGCTGGCGCATCGAGTTGGACAGCGTACTGATCATTTCCTCCGCAAACGCACGGACGGGAACCGGGCTCATGCCGCCTTCGGTCAGCCCCAGCCGGTAAGCCGTCGACAGCACCTGCACCTTGGCTTCGGTTTCCGCCAGATGCAGGCTCTTCGCGCCCGACTGCTGCCGACGGGACAGTGCCAGATAGCTCTGGATCACCTGCAGGCTGTTCTTCACCCGGTGATGAAGTTCGCGCACCAGGAACTGGTTCGAGGCGACCAGATCGCGCAGATCGAATTCGCGCTTGCGTCCTGCCTCGACCATCCCGTTGAAGGCTTCGGCAACGCTGCGGATATCATCGGGCATTGCCGGATCCAGGGGGGCCAGAAGTGTACCGTCGGGATCCTGCTGCCTGCTGAGCGCTGCCTGCTCTATGCCGGAAATCCAGCCCACGACATTGCTCTGGATCACCCTGGCATATGTCACGAAGAGAACGGCTAGTGTCAGCAACGGTGTGAGAATCAGGATCAGGAGCTGTGTCCTTGCGGCGTTCAAGGCACTGTTGTCTGATCGCGTCAGAACATAAAGGTTTGGATCTGCCACAATCTGGCTCGCAAAGACATGGCGTGTGCCATCGGCCGATGTGTCATCCCAGCGACTGATCGCGTTCACAGCGCGTTCTTCCGTCGGCAGCCAGGAGACATCCTGTTCGTCAGCATTGCGAGCGATCACGATTTTGTTGCCGCGGGCCATCAATGCAATATCTGTCGTGCCTTCCCCGGTTCCGGCCTCAAAAGCCTGATCAAGCAGAACGGGGTCCGTCAGCAGCATGGCCTCCCATTGTCGGCCCAACGGATCGGAGTTCTTGGCAAAAATCAGCAGGTAAAGGGTGCCTTTGACCCGCACGGCATCGTATCGTGTCAGAGCAAGACTTGGTGCAGTCCATTGCTGAATGTAGGGCATCATTTTTTGCGATGCCGCCAGATCATGCAATTCGGAGAAAGTCAGATCAGCGTTGATGCTCGCATGGCAATCGGCAGTGCCTGAATCCCTGATGTAAAGAGCCTTGAAGCCAGGCAATCCCGCGAGCGTCTCGCTCAGGATTGTTTCGCACGGCACCGTACCATCGCGGGTCGCGTGCGTGCTCATCACCGTTGTCAGAAGCGTCCGCAGCGAGCCACGGAACCAGATGCGGGTGCGGACGGCAAAGTTCGAAACGGTCTGCACTTGAGCAAGTTCGATGCTTGTGACCACCGTCTGATAGTTTGCCCAGGCGAGCACCACGCTCAATGCGCCCAGGGGAATGATGATGAAGGCCATGATGGCGAGCAGCCTGCTTCGCACGCTTTTGAACAATGACAGGCTGAACAACCTGCTCATGACGCGCGCAGGACAGGCGAAACGGTCTGGTTGACGGACACAGTGCTGCCGCTGTCGGCCGCATCATCCGAACGCTGGATACCCAGCAGTTCCGCGAGACGATTTCGGCCCCGATTCACGCGGCTTTTCACCGTTCCGACGGCGACACCACAGACAACTGCCGCTTCTTCATAAGAAAGGCCGGTTGCGCCGACCATGATCAGAACCTCGCGTTGCTCTTCCGGCAGCTTGCCCAGTGCAATGCGCAGGTCGGCAAGATCGAGAGCGCCATCCTGATCCGCAGGCACTGCGATGCGGCTGGAATAGATACCGTCCGTGTCCTGCACTTCGCGCCCGCGCTTGCGATACATCGAATAATAGGTGTTGCGCAAAATCGTGAACAGCCAGGCCCTGATGTTGGTGCCTTCCATAAAGCTGCCGGAATGGCTCCACGCCTTCAGAAGTGTATCCTGCACGAGATCATCAGCCACGTGCATCGAGCCGGAAAGCGATGCGCCGAACGCGCGCAGGTTGGGAATCTCGGCAACGAGAAGCTCCTTGAAGGATGGTTTGGGTGCCGTCCGCACGAGCGATGCAGAATTCAGAGGTTGGTCAGCTGCCACCGTCCTTCTCCTTCGCTTCGAGCTCGGCAAGAAGAGCCAGGAGCCGGTCGGGGACGGGCGCACTCACGAGATCATCGTAATGTGCCTTCAGTGAGCGCCCTATGGCATCCTGTATCTTTTGATCCAGGACCGGCGCGTCCATGCGATCAATGTTTGGGTTGCCTTCATTCGCAGCCGCCTGATTGGCAGAAATGTCGTGCCGACCGTTCATATCCATTCCCCGATTGCCCTATCAGCGCGATCTGTCATCATACCCGGTATGACGTGTATGAGGCAGGAAACGCATCTGACCGAGATTGGTTCCAGCAAAAAGAAATAATAAATTTGTTGTCAAGAGCCGAACAATGACGATGCTTTAGCCGATGCGACGAGAGGCCACAGCATGTCAGTAGCAACCGATATTTCCCCGCACCTTCCCTACCTCAGGCGCTTTTCCCGGACGTTGAGCGGCTCACAAAGCAGTGGTGACGTCTACGTCGTTGCGACACTCGAAGCGCTTGTCGCTGACCCTGATGTCTTTCCGCGCAATATGCCACCCAGACATGCTCTCTATAAGATCTTTCTCTCGCTCTGGACCTCGACGAACGGACACAAGCCGCCGCTTCCATCAGGCGGCATTCATTCGGCGATCGAGCGGAACCTGGACAAGCTGACACCGCTGTCGCGTCAGGCGTTCTTGTTGCGCACGGTCGAAGGCTTCAGTCCCGAGGATGTCGCCTTGATCCTGGGTATTTCCCCTCGGGAAGGTCTGGCGCTGATTGAAAAGGCTGGACAGGAAATCGCCGAGCAAGTGGCCACAAGCGTCCTGATCATCGAGGATGAACCCATCATCGCACTTGATATCGAAGCCATGGTCGAGGAGCTTGGCCACACCGTGACGGGCATTGCCAGGACACACAAGGAAGCGGTCGAGATGGTGAAATCGCACCGACCGGGCCTTGTTCTCGCCGATATCCAGCTCGCCGATGGCAGTTCCGGCCTTGAGGCGGTGAACGAGATCCTGGGCTCGATGGACCTCCCCGTCATTTTCATCACTGCCTATCCCGAACGTCTTCTGACGGGCGAAAAACCGGAACCGGCCTTCCTTATTACCAAGCCATTTCAGGCGGATGCCGTAAAGGCAGCCATCAGCCAGGCGCTGTTCTTTGATCGCAAGGCATCATTGAAAGCGGCTTGACCCATCATACGGCACATGCACTTCGCCTGCATTCCGCATGGACCTGACTTTACGCAGACTTTACGCGCCGCCCCCGCCTTTGACCACGACGCTATACCCGAGGATATCGCGGTCTTTCTCAAGCCTGGTGATGCGGGCGCGAACGGTTGCGCGGGAGAGCCCCAGCGCAAGTGCGAGGTCCGAGATGCTGCGCCGCGCATTGTGGCGCAGTGAAGCAATGAATTGCTGATCGAGGATATCCATATCTGCCAGAATGATTGAATTTGATGCCAATATGATAAGAAATTTCGATCAGATTGGCAATTTGTTCTGTTTACTCTGCCACGCGAACGGGCGACTCTCGTTCGATTGCGACGCAAAGTCGCTGATAGTCGGCTTTTGGGATCATTCGTGGTGCACTGCACATTTCTCAGCATTCCCCTGCATGAGGGAACAGGTCGATTTGGCTGCGACATGGGTCCGGGTGCATTTCGTGCAGCAGGGCTTGGGCTGGCATTGATTGAATTGGGCCATGACGTGCAGGATCTTGGCATAGTCACGCCTGGGCCGGTCGATCCGACCAGCCACGCTAACACCACCCTCAAATGGTTGCCTGAGATCGTCGCCTGGACGCACGCCATTGCGCGCCGCGTCAGCGCCATTCCAGGCGACACTATGCCGATCCTGTTGGGCGGCGATCATGCGATGGCCGCAGGCGTGCTCTCCGGCCTCAGCCAGCGCTCCGCCGCATCCGGCCGCCCGTTCTTCCTGCTCTGGCTTGATGCCCATACGGATTGTCATACGCTCGACACCAGCAAGAGCGGCAATCTGCACGGCGTGCCCATCGCCTACGTGACGGGCGACCCCAGTTTCGTGGGCGTGTTTCCAGCGCTCAGGGCGCCGGTTGACCCGCGCAACATCTGTATGCTGGGAATCCGCAGCGTCGACCCGGCCGAGCGCCTGTTCATCGCAAAGAACGGCATCGCTGTGCATGACATGCGGTCCATCGACGAACATGGTATTGTGCCGTTGCTCGGCAGCTTTCTGGAGCGTGTCAAGGCGGCAGGCGCTGACCTGCATGTCAGCCTGGATGTTGACTTTCTCGACCCGTCCATCGCGCCGGGCGTGGGAACGACGATCCCCGGCGGCGCGACCTTCCGCGAGGCCCATCTCGTCATGGAGATGCTCCACGACAGCGGGCTCGTCACCAGCCTTGATCTTGCGGAGCTCAACCCGTTTCTCGACGATCGGGGGCGCACGGCGCTGCTGCTCGTCGATCTCGTGGCCAGTCTTATGGGTCGCCGCGTGCTCGACCGGCCAACCCGGAGTTTTTCGTGATGTTCACTTCGGAAGCGTCGCCTGGCCCCTTTGCGCTTGTGCCCTTCGTCAGCGTCGCCAACATGATGCGGCTCGTGAACAGCATCGGCGTCGAGCGATTTTTGAAGGAGCTGGCGTCAGAGATCGAGGCGGACTTTTGCCGCTGGGAGCAATTCGAAAAGACGCCGCGCATTGCCTCCCATAGCGCTGAAGGGGTGATCGAGCTGATGCCGACAAGCGACGGCAAGATCTATGGCTTCAAATATGTCAACGGACATCCCAGAAACACGCGCGAGGGACGTCAGACCGTGACAGCTTTCGGGATGTTGGCGGATGTGGGCACAGGCTATCCCGTACTGCTGTCGGAGATGACATTGCTGACTGCGCTGCGCACCGCGGCGACATCCGCAGTGGCGGCGAAGTACCTGGCGCCGAAAAACGCAAGAACCATGGCAATCATCGGCAATGGTGCGCAGGCGGAGTTCCAGGCGTTGGCGATCCGAACGTTGACAGGTGTCAATGCGCTGAGACTTTTCGACATTGACCCGAACGCCAGCAGCAAGTGCAAAGCCAATCTGGCTGCTTTTGGGTTCACTACCGTCGTGACGCGATCTGCCGAAGCTGCTGTGGAGGGCGCGGACATCATCACCACGATTACGGCCGACAAGCAGCAGGCCACGATCCTTACGGACAACCTGATTGGTCGGGGTCAGCACATCAATGCGGTGGGCGGCGACTGCCCAGGCAAGACGGAACTGCACAAGGACATTCTGCTGCGCTCCGACATCTTCGTCGAGTATCTGCCGCAGACGCGGGTCGAGGGCGAAATCCAGCAATTGGCAGTCGATCATCCCGTCTCCGAGCTGTGGAGGGTGATCGCAGGGCAGTGTCCTGGACGACGTGACGATGGCCAGATCACGCTGTTTGACTCCGTTGGTTTTGCCACGGAAGATTTTTCTGCATTGCGCTATGTGCGCAGCAAGCTGCAAGGCACTGAGCTTTACGAGGAGCTTGATCTCCTGGCCGATCCCGATAATCCACGGGATCTCTTCGGAATGCTGATGCGCGCTGCGTGACGGCGGCGGCTCATCGCAATCAGGAACTGCAATTGAATGCTGCGGCCTCCTTGTGAAGCCAGTCTGCCAGCTGCGCAACGTCCGAACGATGGCCAAAATGCTTCGGACGCGCCAGCCAGTAGCCCGATGCACTGGTGAATCGCATGTCCGGGAGTTCCACCAGTGTTCCGTTTGCCAGTTCCTCGCCAAGGAAACAGCGTGGCACCAGCGCAAAGCCTAGCCCTGCCACGGCAGCCTTGACGATGACAGACATGTAGCCGTAGCGAATGGTGTGCGCGGGCACTGCGCCCCTCATGCCATGCGCTTCGGTGAACTCGGCCCAATAGGTCGGCATCTGGAAGTGCTGGAGCAAAGTCAGCTTCTGCACATCGCCCGGCTTGAGCCTCGGACCATAGCGACCCAGAAACAAAGGCGAGGCCACGAAAGACATTTCGCGCCCGAAAAGATACTGCGCCGAATAGTCCGGCCATTGGCCGTCTCCATGGCGAATATCGATATCGGGTTCCTCGACCTCGTTCTCCGAAACGTAGTGGGTGAACTGCACATCGATTTCGGGATAACTCGCGGTAAAATCGGGAAAGCGCGCCATCAGCCAGCGCTCGCCAACGATGGCCAGCATGTGCAACCTGATCGGGCGCTGCATTTCGATCCTCTCGGCTAGCCGCCGATTGGCACGCGTCAGTTGCTCCAGAGCGGCTTCCGCATAGGGACGGTAGATCTGCCCAGCCCCCGTCAGAAGGAGACCTTGCGGGGTGCGTTCGAACAAGAGGCAGCCGAGAGTTTCCTCCAGGAGTTGGACTTGCTTCGACACCGCGCTCTGCGTCAGATGCACGTCATCCGCTGCGCGCGACGTCGAACCCAGACGCGCCACTGACGCAAAGATGCGCAGAGACGCCGTCGATGGCAGTTTTGGCTCAGCATTCATCGATATTCCATTCACGACTACCCCTCCGAAATCGTTTCGTTTGCAGACAGCTTCGTCAAGCGCAAAACTCATACTCGGAAGGTAGATGGCATGAACCAGACCATACGGCTGTGGGGAGGTCGGTTCCGGAAGACGCCGGATACCGCGATGATGCGGCTGTCGAGCGCGGCGGTGGCGCATGTCCGGTTGATCCCCCACGATATCAGGGGCGGCATCGCTCATGCCGGAGCGTTGCAGGCGTCAGGGCTGCTGACAAATTCAGAGCATGATCAAATCGTGGCCTCGCTGTCGGCCATTGCCACGGAGTGCGCAAACGGAACAATGGCTCCGTCCGCCCTGGACGAGGACATCCATACCTTCGTCGAGCGTATGCTGATCGAGCGGATTGGCGACACCGGGGGCAAACTGCGCGCCGGGCGGTCGCGCAACGATCAGGCCGCCAACAACCTCAAGCTTTACCTGCTTGAGGAAAGCAATCTCATCGTCGATGGCATGGTCAAATTGATGCAGTCGCTCGCGGAGCAGGCTGAAACCCATGCCGCCAGCATTTGCCCGGGCTTCACGCATCTCCAGAGCGCGCAGCCAGTCACCTTCGGACATTGGCTCATGGCGCACGGACAGGCACTGCTGCGCAACGCCACGCGGTTTCAGGATTTCACCACGCGCGCATCCGTGTCTCCGCTGGGTGCGGCGGCGCTTGCAGGCTCCGCCATCACGCGTGATCCTGCCTTGCTGGCCAAGGCTCTGGGCTACGCCTCATCATTCGAGAATTCGGTGGATGCCGTCAGCGCGCGCGATCATGTGGCGGAATTTCTTTTCGTGGCCGCCATGACGATTGTCGATCTGTCGCGCCTCGCGGAGGAGATCACCTTGTGGTGCTCGCGCCAGTTTGGCTGGATCAGTCTGGATGATGCCTATGCCACAGGATCATCCATCATGCCGCAGAAAAAGAACCCGGATATTGCCGAGATCACCCGTGGCCGCGCTGCCCGGCTGATCGGTGATCTCGTCACGATGCTGGGGGCGCTGAAAGGATTGCCGCTGGCCTACAACCGCGACCTTGCCGAGGACAAGAGGGCGGCATTCGACGCGGTCGACGTGCTGCATGAAGTGCTCCCCGCCTTCACAGGGCTCGTCGCCAGCATGACGGCAATTCCGGAGGTCATGCGAAAGCAAGCGGGCGACGGTTTTTCGCTGGCGACGGAGGTTGCGGATTATCTTGCTCTCTCCGGCGTCCCCTTCGCGGAGGCACACGAAATCACTGGGAACCTCATCCGCTATTGCGAGGACATGGGGCGTGATCTTCAATCACTGGATGTCACAGATCTTGCCGCAATCGATCCGCGACTGGGGCCGGACCTCTTGCCGCGCCTGACGCTGGAGGCGGCCATTGCGGCCAGAAGCGGACGGGGCGGCACCGCGCCGGACTGCGTGCGGGAGCAGATCGCGGGCTTCAAGGATCGAACCCGCGAACTCAGTGCCTGGGCAAGGAACCGGGCATGAGCGCCCCACCGCCTTCATCGGTTAAAGCGATGCGTGACTTGGCCGAAGTCGCTGGCCTGCGCATCGTCCCGCGCCGGTTCTATGGTCGCTGGATCGCCGCCATCTTGATCCTTGGCGTCTTCGCCTGGATCGTGAAGGCCTTCGCGGATGGGCAGATCGCCTGGAACGTGGTGGCGCAATTCTTCACTGCACCCGCCATCCTGAGCGGTCTCGTCAACACGGTGATCATGACAGCCTGCGCCATGGCGCTGGGCATCACGCTCGGCGTGATCTTCGCAGTCATGTACATGTCGCCGAACCCGGTGCTGCGTGGCAGCGCCCTGTTCTACATCTGGTTCTTCCGTGGCACGCCTCTGCTGCTGCAGTTGTTGTTGTGGTTCAACCTCGCCTTGGTGTTTCCAAAGCTGGGCATACCAGGGTTGCTCGAGATGCGGACGGTGGATGTGATGACGCCCTTCGTGGCAACGCTGCTGGGCCTCGGGATGAACCAGGGCGCGTATACGGCCGAGGTGATCCGGTCCGGTATTCTGTCCGTGGACGCAGGCCAGACGGAGGCAGCTAAATCCATCGGCATGACGCGCCTCACCGTGCTGCGGCGCGTTGTGCTGCCACAGGCCATGCGGGTGATCATCCCACCAGTTGGAAACGAGTTCATCAGCATGGTCAAGCTGACGTCGATCGCCAGCGTCATCCAGTATTCGGAAATCTTGCGCAATGCGCAGACAATCTACTACGCCAACGCCCGCGTCATCGAACTGCTGATCGTTGCCGCCGCCTGGTACCTGATGGTGGTGACCCTGCTGCAGCTCGGCCAGTTCTTCCTCGAGCGGCACTTCTCCAAGGGGCGCGGCGAGAGGCGGCCCCGGGCTGATCTGGGGGGCAAGACATGAGCCTTTACCCGCCCATGGTGGCCGTGCGCGACGTCACAAAGGTCTTTGGTTCGTTCAAGGCGCTGAGCAGCGTCTCCATGGAGATCGCGCGGGGGTCAGTGCAATGCATCATCGGCCCTTCAGGTTCCGGCAAGAGCACGTTCCTGCGTTGCATCAATCAACTTGAGAAGATTGACCGGGGCGCGATGTGCGTCGATGGCGAGCTGATCGGGTTCCGCCGCGTGGGCGACGTTCTGCATGAACTCACCGATGCAGAAGTCGCACGGCAGCGGCTTGCCACGGCGATGGTGTTCCAGCGTTTCAATCTGTTCAGCCACCTTTCGGCGCTGGAGAACATCATCGAAGGTCCAATCACAGTGCTCAATCGCCCGCGAGCCGAGGCCGTAGATGAAGCTATGGCGTTGCTCGAGCGCGTTGGCCTGCCCGAGAAGCGCGATGCTTACCCGATCGAACTGTCTGGCGGTCAGCAGCAGCGTGTGGCCATCGCCCGCGCCATGGCGATGCGTCCGAAAGTAATGCTGTTCGACGAGCCAACATCCGCACTCGATCCCGAGCTGGTGGGCGAAGTCCTTGCCGTGATGCGCGATCTTGCCGCCAGCGGCACGACCATGATTGTCGTCACCCATGAACTCGCGTTCGCGCGGGAGGTCGCGGAGGATGTCGCCTTCATGGACAAGGGCGAAGTCGTCGAACGCGGGCCTCCAGCCGTTGTGCTGAGCAAGCCCAATCATTCTCGAACACAAGATTTCATCGCCGCCGTTCTCCGCTGAACCTGATCGAAAGGAACTTTCCCATGTGCCTCACCCTGCGTGCCGCCACCGTCGCCCTGCTCGTCAGCTTCTCTGCCGTCCAAGCGCAAGGAGTGCCGAACCGCATCAAGACCGGAGGCAAGCTGGTGATTGCCACGCAGCCGAATTATGCTCCGATCACTTACAAGGATCCTGCGACGAACACGCTGACTGGCTTCGATATCGATCTGGGCGAAGCCATCGGATTTGAGCTTGGGTTGAAGGTGGAATGGCAGGAAACCGCCTTCGCGCAGATGCTGCCCTCGCTCCAGACAGGTCGGGTCGATATGGTCATGGCGTTCATGTCGGATACGCCCGCACGGCGGGAAACAGCTGATTTCGTCAACTATGTAAGGTCTGGTGCGCAATACTACACTCAGGCCAGCCGGACCGACATCAAGGCCTGGCCTGACCTGTGCGGCAAGAAAATTGGTGCCAGCCGATCGACGACTTGGCCTGCGGACATCGCGGCCTGGTCCAAGGAAAACTGCGAGGCCAAAGGACTGAAAGCCGTCGAGGTCGTGGGCACCGAGGGCTCGGTGGACGCTCGCGCGCAACTGAAGACAGGGCGGCTCGATGCCGGTGTCCAGGGCAACGAAACGCTGCCCTACTTTCAGACCCTGGAGCCCAACACCTATGCCATCGTCGGCGCACCGTTCACGGACAAGCTTGTGGGCATTCCCTTCGTGAAGACGCCGGAGGGCGTGCAGCTGCGCGATGCGGTGAAAGCCGCGATCGAGCGCCTTCAAGCCAAGGGAACTTATGCCGCGCTTGCGGCAAAATACGGCCTTCAGCCCAACATGCTTTCTGCCGTCAGCATCAACCAGGGCAAATGATTGTAAACGGAAGCCAATCCAATCAGCTCGTCCTCTGCCGTCCGGCGTGTGTCGAAACGGAAGATCAGCCCAGATGCCGGACGCAGCCTTCACCCAGCTGTCAATCGACTGTGTCGAAACACCAAGCCTCCTCGCAACTGGGATATCGACTGACCGCCGCGCACCAGCCGAACAGTCTCCAGCTTGAACTCTCGCGTGCAGTGCGCCCGCCGAAGCCCGTCATGTCCGTCCTTCCAAAACTGATGCCACACACTCAGTCTTGGGAGACGTTCTTAGAGGGCAAGGTCATATTTGAGGGCGCCATGAGCGGCGTGGATGCCGCGCCAACGATGTGGGGTGCGAACCATTTGACGTGGGCTTAGGTTTGAACGGACCAGATGGTGAAGATGACGAGCGTTGTTGCGCAGCACAGGATGAACGCGCGGATGTCTTGCAGAAAACCCATTGCGCCGTTGGGTTCAAGCTCTCTTTGGCTCTGACTCATAAGGTCATCCTTTTAGCTTGTTTTGGGCGAGCGGAACCACCTGGGACGCCGCTTTTCGAAAACTGATCGGTTTGCTGCCGTGAAGCACAGTCGTGCCTGCTTCACCGCCAAGGATCGCCATGGCATCCTCAAGGCGGCCGATGGCCGCTAACCGGTTGTCTGAAGATGCGAAAAGCTTTGCCGCCTCGATCTTCGGCCCCATGGACCCCTTGGCGTAGTCTTTCGAATTGAGTGTGCTGGAGCCGACGCTGACGATTGCGCGGGCGTTAGGCTCGCCGAAATCCTCGTAGACGGCATCAACATCGGTGAGCAGCAGGAGGACATCGGCGTGTAGGCGATCCGCCAAAAGACCGCTGGCCCGGTCCTTGTCGATGACAGCTTCCACCCCGATGAGGCTTCCGTCCTCCTGCGCAACGACCGGAATCCCGCCGCCACCTGTGCAGATGACGATGACGCCGCGTTCAACCAGCATTCTGATGACTCGCAACTCGAAGATTTCCAGAGGTGCGGGTGACGGGACCACACGACGCCAGCCTTGCCCTTCCTGTGCGAATGTCCAACCGCGATGGGCGGTCGTGTGCTTCGCCGTGAGTTCATCGACCATTGCGCCAATCGGTTTGGTGGGGTTGCGAAACGCCGGGTCTTTCGCATCCACCCGCACCTGGGTGAGAAGCGTGGCGATCATGGCGCTATCGGGCAACAGGTTGCCCAGTTCCTGCTCGATCAGATAGCCGATCATGCCTTCGGTCTGTGCGCCCAGAAGATCGAGCGGATGCACGCCCTCGGGTGGTCCGGCTGCGGCCTGCAAAGCGAGAAGGCCGACTTGTGGGCCGTTGCCATGGGTGACGATGATCTGATGGCCAGCTTCAATCAGTGCGGCCAGCGACCTGGCGGCATGGCGCACGTTCGTCCGCTGCTGCTTCGCCGTCATGGGCTCACCGCGTTTCAAAAGGGCATTTCCGCCAAGCGCAACAACGATCCGCATGACCATCAACCCGCGATCGTGGCGACGAGAATCGCCTTGATCGTGTGCAGCCGGTTTTCGGCCTGATCGAAAACAATGGAGGCCGAGGATTCGAACACCTCTTCGGTGACCTCCATGCAATCGATGCCGAAGCGCGTTTTAATGTCGGCGCCGATTTCCGTTTCGGCATTGTGGAACGCTGGCAGGCAATGCATGAACTTCACGTAGGGGTTGCCGCTCGCTTCCATCACGTCGCGTGTGACGCGGTAGGGCACAAGCGCTTCGATGCGCTCTCCCCATGCCGCTTCATCCTCGCCCATGGACAGCCAGACATCGGTGTAGATGAAATCCGCACCCTCAACGGCATCATTGACTTTGTCGGTCACCGTCAGACTGCCGCCGGTCGATTTCCCCGCTTGATTGACGCTGGCAATGAACGTGTTGTCCGGCCACAGGCTGCGAGGCGCAGCAATGCGCATGTTGATACCGACTTTTGCGCAGCCCACGGCCATGGTGTGTGCAACATTGTCCCGACCATCACCCAGAAACGCCAATGTGCAATCCGACAGGTGCTTGTGGGTGAATTCGCGCATCGTCATGAAATCAGCGAGCACCTGTGTCGGGTGTGCTTCATTGGTCAGACCGTTGTAGACAGGTACGCCGGCATGGGTCGCAAGTTCGTTGGCGATGCTTTGTGCAAAGCCGCGATACTCGATGGCATCGTACATGCGCCCCAGCACGCGGGCTGTGTCCTTCATTGTTTCCTTGTGACCGATATGGCTTCCGCTTGGTCCGAGATAGGTGACATGGGCGCCCTGGTCATAGGCAGCGACCTCAAAGCCGGTCCGGGTGCGGGTCGAGTCCTTTTCGAAGATCAGGGCAATGTTTTTCCTCAGCAAGCGCTGTTGCTCAGTCCCTGCGCGCTTCGCTGCCTTCAGATCCGCTGCAAGTTGCAGCAGAAAGCGGATTTCAGGCGGCGACAGCTCTTCAAGCGTCAGAATGTTCCGTCCGCGCAGGTTCATCGGCATGGTGTTTTTCCCCAGCAATGCATCACAGTGGCTCGCGGCGGACAGGGCAGGACATGCAATGGCTGCCGCCGCGACCACGTCCCAGTTCAGAACCGCCGATGGTGATGACTTCTGCTCCCGCCTTGCGCAGCAGTGTGTTGGTGTAGACGTTGCGGTCGTAGGCAACGACCACGCCTGGTTCGATGGCGAGCAGATTGTTGCCGTCGTCCCACTGCTCGCGCTCTGCCTCGTAGGCGTCACCGCCTGTCGCAATCACGCGCAGCTTCTTGATGCCAAGAGCCTGCTCGACCACCATCAAGAATGGGTCTTTTTCCGCCGTGACATCAAGTGTGCTGTCAGTTTTACCAGGCCGAAGCGAGAATGTGCGGATACGATCAACCACGGGGGGGAACGAGGTCACCAGATCGCGGTCCACGAAGGTGAAAATCGTGTCGAGATGCATGAAGGAGCGGTCACGCGGCATCAGCGCGGCAATGATGCGCGTAGCGGCTCCCTTGGCGAAGAGCCGGGTCGCTAGCGCGGAGACAGCCTGCGGCGTCGTGCGCTCTCCCATGCCAATGAGCACGATCCCATCGGCCAGCGGCATCACGTCGCCGCCTTCAAGCGTCTCGATGCCTGGTGCAGCATCGGAGATCTCTGTCCAGATTGCGAATTTCGCCTCCGCGAAACGTGGATGAAACTTGTAAACCGCCGCCACATTGGCTGCCTCGGGCCGACGTGCGGGCCAGTACATCGGGTTGATCGACACACCGCCATAAATCCAGCAGGAGGTGTCGCGGGTGAACAACTGGTTTGGCAAGGGCGGCAGAACGAAGTCCTGTGGCTCCATGGCGAGCCCGCCAAGGCCCGAGGGGCCAAATGGCAGCTCGGCACGCGCGATGCCGCCAATCAGGATACGGCCAAGCTCGGACGCCGGTATTTCATCAAGCCAGCCCCGCAGTTCACCCACCATGTCGCCACCGACTGCCGCTGCACCAATCCGGCGATCCAGCAGCCATGTGCGAGCGTCGGGACTGGCGAGTGTTTCGGCCAGCATGGCGCCGAAGTCGAGCACTGTGACGGACCGTTCGCGCAGTGCATCTACGAAAGTGTCGTGTTCCTGCCGGGCTTTCTTCACCCAGAGCACATCGTCAAAAAGCAGCGCTTTACAGTTGTCCGGGGTTAACCGCTGAAGGCTGAGATCGGGACGGTGAACCATCACCTCGCGCAGACGGCCGATCTCGGAATAAACACCGGGATTGGTTGTCATGGCGAAACCAGAGTCGAGCTGCCTGCCAGCGGACTGATCGCCCCGGTCCACAACAGGTAAACTGCGGCCCCCGCTGCGATGACCAGTGCCAACGCGATCACGCTTTCCAGTGGCGTGAAGGTTTTCTCACCGTTTTCCCTGCGCGCCACGACATAGAAGATGATGCCTGGCACATAGAGCATCGCGGCCATGAAAAGATATTTGGGATCAGCGGCATAGACCAGCCAGATGCCGTAGAGTGTTGCGACCATGCCCGCCGCGAGATCGCGCGCGGTGCTTTCGCTCGGACCATATCCGTCCCGACCCAGCGCGACTTTGGCGGCATAGGCACCAGAGAAGACATAGGGGACCAGGATCGCCACCGAAGCGATGGAGAACAGCGCCTGATAGGTACTGTTGGCAAAATAGGTCAGCACCAGAAACGCCTGCACCAGCCCGTTGGTGACCCAAAGCGAGATGTCAGGCGCGCCCTGCGAATTTTCGTGCGCGAAAAATCGCGGCATGGTGCCGTCCTTGGCCGCAACGTATGGCACTTCGGCCGCCAGGAGTGTCCAGCTGAGGAAAGCGCCCAGTACCGAGACGACCAAGGCCACGTTGATGACAATCGCCCCCCAGCGCCCGACGATATGCTCCAGCACACCGGCCATGGACGGGTTTTTGAGTGCGGCCAAATCCGGCTGGTTGAGAATGCCCAGCGACAGCAGCGACACCAGCGCATAGAGGCCGAGACACACGGCGAACCCCAGCATGGTCGCAGCGCCGATATCCTGCCGCCGCTCGGCGCGCGACGAGTAAACGCTGGCCCCCTCGATGCCGATGAAGACCCAGAGCGTGACCAGCATGGTGCTTTTCACCTGGGCCATGATGCCGCCCAAGCTGGTGTTTTGCGTTCCACTGAAATCGAGCGCGAACAGATCAATTTTGAAGGCGATGATGACGATGCCGATAAACAGGATGATCGGAGCCATCTTGGCGATGGTGGCGATGAGATTGACCAACGCCGCCTGCCGCACCCCCGACAGGGCCAACGCATGGATCAGCCAGAGCACGACCGACGCACCAAGGATGGCCTGCCAGGTGTTGCCCTCTCCGAAAGCGGGCACGAAGTACGACAAGGCGCTGAACATCACCACGGCATAGGACACATTGCCGACCCAGGCGGATATCCAGTAGCCCCACGCGCTGTTGAAGCCGATGAATGGCCCGAACCCCGCTTTGGCGTAGGCATAGGGGCCTGCATTGAGTTCGGGCTTTCGCCGCGACAGACCCTGGTAGACCAGCGCCAGTGCCAGAATGCCAATACCTGTGATGCCCCAGCCGATCAGGATGGCGAGCGGGCCTGCGCCTGCCGCCATGTTCTGCGGCAGGCTGAAGACGCCCGAGCCCACCATCGAGCCGATGACCATGGCTGTCAAAGCGCCAAGCCTCAGCTTGCGGGATGTATCCGGCTTTGCAGTCGCGACGCTGATGTCACCAGGCGCGGCTATCGTCATGGCCTCAGTTCCTCGCAGTCGAGGTGGACGAAAAGCGCAGGGATAGCCTTGGGCGTAGCGAAACGGGGATGTTCTCCCTCGTGTCTGATCCAGTCACGGGAATCCGGCGCTCGGTCGGTTTGCCGTCGTATCGTTCATCGTCTTTTTCAGCATCGGCGCGTGTCGCATGGACGACACCATCGCGGTGGTTGGGCGGTGCGTACAGTGTGGTGAGCCTCAATGCGATAGTGCCGGTATTGATGATGTTGTGTCGTGTTTCAGCGGGAACGAGAACGGCAAAGCCGGACTGAATAGGGCTGCGGACATCATCGAGGATGGCGACACCCGAGCCTTCTTCGACGCGGAAGAATTGGTCGAGCGCGTGTTTCTCCATCCCGATATCCTCACCGGGCTTCAGGCACATGAGGACAAGCTGGCAATTCGGCGCGGTATACAGCACCTGCCGGAAATTCGCATTTCCAGTCGCAGCAACCTCAATGTCTTTGACAAAGCCTTTCATAGAAAATGTTCCTTGCTGAGCTTCAGTGGACAATCGAACTTTTTGGCTGACCTCGTTTGAGGCAGAACCTTGGAAACCGCGATCTCGCTGACTGTCAGTCGTACCGATCCGATGCGTATCCGGAAGGTTCGGAAACTACCCAGAGGCGTCCGCAGCCGGGCCACGCTGGGAGCTGCGCTGGTTGTTCAACCTGATTGGGTAGATTCCGACCCTGACCGAACGATCGTGATTGCCGCTAGGTTCAGCGTACCGATCAGCGCAGGCCATCGCAGTCCATGCGATCGGAATGTCGTCCACGGTGCCAGCCGCAGGAACGTTCGGTACCCGATCCCTTTCGAACGCTCGTGTTCAACAGCAACCAAACGTCTCCAGATTGGAAATCATCATGTCTCATGACAACGAACTGAAAACCGCGGTCCTTGCCGAACTGAAGTGGGAGCCAAGTGTGGAAGCGTCCCATATTGGTGTCACAGCCAGGGACGGCGTGGTGACTCTCATGGGTCACGTCGGATCCTATGTCGAGAAATACGCGGCCGAGACTGCGGCGGGCCGGGTCAAGGGCGTCAAGGCTGTTGCGGAAGAAATCGAAGTCCGCCTTCCGTTCAGCATCAAGCACGGCGACGAGGAAATCGCGACAGCCGCCGTCGACCGTCTGGCCTGGAACAGCTCGGTTCCCAAGGATTCAGTCAAGATAAGGGTTGAAAAGGGCTGGATCACGCTGACAGGTGCGGTCGAGTGGAATTACCAGAAGACCTCTGCCGTGCATGACATTCGCTGGTTGTCGGGCGTGGTCGGTGTCTCCAACAACATCACCATCAAGCCTCGTGCAAATGCCACCGACATCAGCAAGGACATCGACCATGCGCTCCATCGTTCCTGGTTCTACGACGAGCCGCAGACTGTGTTCGTTTCGGCTGTGGGCGGCAACGTCAAACTGACCGGAACTGTCGATAGCTGGTTCGACCGCCAGACAGCCGCAGACACCGCTTGGGCCGCGCCCGGCGCCACGTCAGTCGAGAACGATATCCGTGTCAACTGATCTTCGACGTTGAAGGCTCTGCCGCCGGTTGCCTTCGGGCTGCCGGCGCGTTTCATCGAAACAACCAGGAAGTCCCTATGAAGTCACTCAGAACTTGGGCCTTGATCGCGGATGGCGCACGGGCGCGTATTCTCGAGAACAACGGCCCCATCCACGGCGATGTGCACCACGGATCACCTGGCCACGGGGTAACCCAGCACGATTGGATGCCTGTCGACGGACTTGTCTTTCAGGGCGACCATTCTGCCACGCGTGATCTGGTGACGGATCGCCAAGGGCGCAGCTTCAGTTCGATGGGGTCACGGCGCTCGGCCAGCGAGGCCAAGACCGATCCACACCGCGACCAGAAAACGAAGTTTGCCAACCACCTCGCCGAGATTCTCGCGGAACAGCTCCAGGCCGGGGCATACACCCGCCTTATCATCGCGGCACCGCCTGCAACCCTTGGGGATCTGCGCAGCGCAATATCGGAGAAGGTGCGCGCGACAATCGTCGCGGAATTCGCGCATGATCTGACGAAAATCCCCAATCACCAGATCGCCAGTCATCTCGGGCCGATAGCGGTCTGAGCGGCACATTGCCCATTCTGGGTCGGACGGCTGCACAACCCAGACGCACTTCGCGTCAATGGGCTACGCCCACGGCGGCGGCTCTGTGACTGGTTCTAGCACCTGCTGTGGAGCTTCAATTGGCGGCGCAGGGGGCGTTTCCTTGGGTGGCGGAAATTGATGTTCGGGCTGACCTTCCGGCACTTCCATCGGGGCGGGTTCCGGAATGGGCTTTTCT
>JANNEO010000063.1:0-39502 GCA_031378805.1 Hyphomicrobiales bacterium | reverse complement strand
GATGAGCCAGAGCTGGCGCTTCGTGCTGGACAGCCTGCCCTGGGGCGGGCGGCTGGCGCTGCCGCTGCTCCAGGTGACCGAGGTGACCGTCGTGCGTATTTTCGGCGCTTGGGGCGCCGCGCAGGAGTTCACGCCGCCGGTCTACCGCCTGATCCCAGGCACGGAGCCGCCGATTGTCGATGTGTCGGCGCTGCCGGCGCCCGGGCGGGCCCGGGACGGCATCGAGATCGACGTGACGGCGGGATACGGCCCGGCGGCTGCGGATGTTCCCGAGCCGCTGCGGCAGGCCATGCGGCTGTTGGCGGCGCATGCCTACGCCGCAACGGGGCCGGACGGCCGCGCGCGCAGCGGGCCGGAGCCGGCGGAGATCGGCGCACTGCTTGCGCCCTACCGGCTCGGCCGCATCGGCGCATCGCTGACCGGCGTGCAGTCATGAGCTCGCCCATCACTGATCTGAAGGAAGCCATCCGCCTGAAGCTTGCGGGGGATGCAGCGCTGCTGCAGATCATCCGCGCGCCGAAGATCCATCCGGAGCCGCCGAAGCATCCGGTCTATCCGTTCCTGGCGTTTGTCGCGGCCGAAGCCCGCGACAACGGCACGGGGTCCGACGACGGCCATGTGGTGGACCTGACGCTCGGCGTCTTCACGCGCGGCACGGGCAGCGCGGAGGGGGCCGAGGCGGCGGAGGCGGCGCGCCGTTCCCTGGCTGCCCTGCCACAAGCGATCGGCGGGCACCGGCTCATCAACCTGATGGTCCGCAGCATCGAGCCCGTGGCGCAGAAGGACGGGGAAAGCTTCCGCACGCTCATCCGCATCCGCGCCGTGACGGAAGTCCTGTGAAGCGCGGGCAACCAGACACTTGAGGTGAACCATGGCCGCACAGCGCGGAAAAGACATGCTGCTGAAAATGCGGGACGATACCAGCGCGTTCGTCTCGGTCGCAGGCTTGCGTTCACGGCGCATTACATTCGACGCCGAGGCCGTGGACATCACCCATGCCGAGAGCATTGGCCGCTGGCGGGAATTGCTGTCGGGTGCGGGCATCAAGAAAGCCACCGTGACGGGCGCTGGCGTCTTCAAGGATACGGCGACTGACCTGTTGACGCGTCAGACATTCTTCGATGGCACGATCCGCGACTGGCGCATCATCATCCCCGATTTCGGGACAATCGAAGGCGCCTTCCAGATCAGTGGTCTCGAATACCGTGCAGAACACCAAGGTGAAGTGACGTTCGAGATGACGCTGGAGAGTGCGGGTGCACTCACCTTCACGACGCTGTGAGCAGTTCCATGGCAAATCCCTATCGTGGTGACGTGTCGTTCGAGCTGGAGGGCCGCACCCACGTGCTCCGCTTGACGCTGGGCAGCCTGGCCAATCTGGAAGATGCGCTGGGGGCCGACGGGCTTGGTGCGCTGGGCGAAAGATTGGCGCGAGGGCGGCTTTCCGCCGGTGACATCTGTGCTGTTCTGGCGGCTGGCATTGCAGGAACTGGCATGGCAGGAACTGGAATGCCGATGACCGCCCGCGAACTGGGTGAGCGCATACCGGCTTCGGCCCTGGAGTCTGCGGCAACCGCTGCCGCGCTCCTGCTGGCCGTCACCTTTGGCGGAGGGGATGCCTCCCGCCCTCCGCCGCCCCAGGTGTCCTGATGGCCGACCCGTTGAAGCCGCAACCCTTTCCCTGGGATGCGGCGATGCGGTTCGGCCTGGGCCGCCTGCGGCTCCCGCCCGATCATTTCTGGTCCATGACGCCCACTGAACTTGCAGCGGCCGCAAGTGCCTTTGCACCCCAAGCGCTGCCTGCGCTGGATCGCTCGGATCTGGCGAGCTTGCTCGCGGCCTTTCCCGATCACGAGGAGCCTTTCCATGGATGACACCGCGACACGCGCCGATGACAGCACGGACGCCTTTGTGCGGCTGGACAGGGCCGCAAGACAGGCAGGAACATCCATCGCCTCAGCCTTCGCGGTGGGGCAGATTGAAGGCCGCAAGCTGGATGATGTGCTGAGGGGTGTGGGCCAGCGACTGGCGCAGACCGCTCTCCAGACGGCGGGGCGTAGCCTGTTTGGATCGCTGGCCTCGACCTTGGGATCGACCCTGGTCGGCAGCCTTTCGAGCGGTGTTGCAAGCAGTGCGGGTTTCGCCGCACCTGCCAGCCTTTCGGGCTTGTCAGAGGTGGCGAATGTCGCGGCACCTGTCGCTGCTGCCGCCCGGTCACGAGCGCCAAACCCTGTGTCTGTTGCCATGACCGTGAACACGCCTGATGCCGAGAGTTTTCGACGCTCGGAGGCTCAAGTGTCGGCAGCGCTGGCGCGGGCCGTACAGCGCGGCCAGCGCGGACTGTGAGGAGGATTGACGATGCCCGCATTCCATGAGGTGAGGTTCCCTGTCGATATCGGCATTCGCAGCAAGGGCGGTCCCGAACGCCGGACGGAGATCGTGACGCTGGGCTCCGGCCGGGAAGAGCGCAATTCCCGCTGGGCGCACGCTCGACGCCGTTATGATGCGGGCTATGGCGTACGATCGCTGGCGACGCTGTCGCAGGTGATTGGCTTTTTCGAGGAACGGCGCGGGCGGCTTTACGGCTTCCGCTTCAAGGACCGCACCGATTTTCGCTCCACCGCAAATGGAGCGCCGCCGCAGATGACGGACCAGGTGCTTGGAATTGGCACCGGTTCGCGGGCCGCGTTCGCGCTGATCAAGACCTATGGTGGGTCTTTCGCGCCGTATCAGCGACCGATCAGCAAGCCCGTTGCGGGGTCGGTCCTGGTCGCGGCTGCAGGACAGGTCAAAACCCTGGGGACGCATTACACGCTCGATGCATCGACGGGAGTCATCACATTCACCGCCGGGAACATTCCCGCGAACGGTGCATCGGTGACCGCTGGCTTCGAGTTCGATGTGCCGGTCCGGTTCGATACCGACCGGCTTGAGATCGACTTGGCGTCGTTTGAGGCGGGTGACATTCCTTCCATTCCGCTGATCGAAATCTCAGCCTGACAGGACCATTTCCATGCGCACGATTCCCCCCTCGCTCGCTGCCGAACTGGCTTCGGGTGCCACAACACTGTGCCGGTGCTGGAAGGCGGTTCGGCGTGATGGCCAGACCTTTGGCTTTACAGACCACGACCGCGATCTGGTCTTTGGCGGAGTCACGTTCACTGCTGCCAGTGGCCTCGAGGCGAGCGAGGCTGAAAGCCTGCTGGGCCTTGCAACGGGAGGTGGCGAGATCGCCGGTGCATTGCAGGCCGAGGCCATCCGGGATGCGGATATCGACAAGGGCCTCTGGGATGGTGCGACCATCGAGACATGGCTCGTGGACTGGCGCGACGTGGCCCGGCGGATGCTGTTGGATGCAGGACAGACTGGCGAGATCAAGCGCGTCGGCCAGGCATTCACGGCGGAAGTGCGCAGTCTGGCGCAACAGTTCGACCGCGAGCGCGGGCGACGTTACGAGGCGCTGTGCGCCGCTGCCCTTGGCGATGCGCGTTGCTCCGTTGCACTTACTGGTGCGACGCGGCGGGCCACGGTAGCGATTGCCACGATCAGCGATGCGACATCATTTGCCGTGGCAGCGTTGCCGGGCTTTGCCATTGGCGCGTTCACGGGTGGAACGGTGGGGTTCACAGCCGGTGGCAACAGCGGAAACGTGCAGCCGGTGCTGGGCCACACACGGATCGGCAGTCAGGATGTGATCGCATTGTGGACGCCACCCAACGTGCCGCTTGCCGTGGGTGACATGGTGGTGCTCACGGTGGGATGCGACAAGCGTTTCGATACCTGCCGGGACAGGTTCGAGAATGCCGCGAATTTCCGGGGATTTCCACACATTCCCGGCAACGACTTCGTCATGGGATATGTCAGGCAGGGTGAGGCCGGTCTCGATGGAACGGCTTTGGTGTCATGAGCGCGACACGGATCGTCGATGTTGCACGGTCATGGATCGGCACGCCCTACATGCACCAGGCTTCGCTCAAGGGCGTGGGCTGCGATTGCCTCGGATTGCTGCGGGGCGTGTGGCGTGAACTCCATGGCCATGAGCCAGAGTTCCCGCCGCCCTATAGCGCGGACTGGGCCGAGGAGCTTGGCCGCGAGACGCTGGCGGAAGCGGCGGGGCGGCATATGGAGCCGCTGGACATCCGGCAGTTTTCCTTGGCCGATGTCATTCTCTTTCGCTGGCGGGAGGGTTCTCCGGCCAAGCATTGCGCCATTGCGACATCGCCCGACACCATGGTCCATGCCCATGATGGTGCCGCCGTCGCCGAGGTGGGCATCGGGCGCTGGTGGCGACGCCATGTTGCCTATGCCTTCCGGTTTCCGCCGCTTCCGTGATCCTCAACACCGCTGCTCGAACCGCGAGGGATAGCGCCCATGGCCACGCTTGTACTCCAGACCGTTGGATCGGTGATCGGCAGCTTTGTCGGTGGCCCGCTGGGTTCTGCCGTTGGCAGCGTCATTGGCAGCACGGTCGGCAGCGTCATCGATCAATCGCTGATCAGCAGCCGCTCCGGACAGGGTGGCCGAAAGGTCAGCCAGGGGCCACGCCTGAAGGATCTCGACGGCATATCGGCCACGGAGGGCGCGGCGATCCCCCGGCTCTATGGTCGCGCACGGCTTGGCGGCCAGGTTATCTGGGCAACCCGGATCGAGGAGGAGCAAGTGCTGTCCTCGACCAAGCCACGGGGTGGCAAGGGCGGGATTGGTGGTGCGAAGGCCAAGGCGTCAGTCGAGGTGTCATATCGCTATTATGCCAATGTGGCGATTGGGATCTGCGAAGGCCCGGTCGCCTTTGTTCGCCGGATCTGGGCCGATGGAAAACTATTGGACCTGAGCACGATCACCTTGCGCGTTCATACGGGCGAGGAAAGCCAGAGCGCTGATCCGCTCATCATCGCCAAGCAGGGCGCAACGTCCGCTCCCGCCTATCGCGGGGTGGCCTACGTCGTGTTCGAGCGTCTGGCGCTGGAAAATTTCGGCAATCGCCTGCCGCAATTCACCTTCGAGGTTGTGCGCCCCGTGCATGGATTGTGCAGCCGCATCCAGGCGATCTCCATCATTCCTGGAGCGGGCGAATATGTCTATGAGCCAGGAGTGCTGTCCGTGGCACGCAAGTTCGGTGCCTCGTCCTTGCCGAACCGGGCGCAACTGACCCATCTCACGGACTGGCACGCCTCCATTGATGCCTTGCAGGCGCTGTGTCCGAACCTGAAGCATGTCTCGCTCGTCATTACCTGGTTCGGCAATGATCTCAGGGCAGGTTCCTGCAGCATCCGCCCGCTGACCGAGCCAGGATCAATCGATGGCAACCCTTATAGCTGGTCCGTTGCCGGACTGACGCGCGGCGCGGCGGGCATGGTTTCTGCGCCCAATGGGATTCCGGCTTTTGGCGGAACGCCGTCGGACGGATCGGTCCTGCGGGCGATCCGCGACCTGAAGGCGCGCGGCCTGAAAGTGACCCTCTATCCCTTCATCATGATGGATGTGCCGCCGGGCAATGCCTTGCCTGATCCGTGGACAGGGGCGGCCAGCCAGCCCATCTATCCCTGGCGCGGGCGCATCACCTGCCATCCGGCTCCAGGCCAGGCCGGAACAGTGGAGGGGACCACCGCTGCGGCAACGCAGGTTCAGACCTTCATGGGTGCCTGCCTGGCCTCGCATTTCACGGTGGGCATGGACAGTGTGAGCCATTCCGGGCCGACGGAATGGAGCTTCAGGCGGCTCGTGCTGCACATTGCGGCACTTGGCAAGGCTGCGGGCGGAGTTGATGCCGTGGTGCTTGGCTCGGAGCTGGTGGCGCTGACGCGGGTGCGGGCGACGGGTGCGATCAATCCGGCTGTGCAGGCGCTCAAGGTGCTGGCGTCGGAGGTGAGGGCGCTTTGCGGTGCCACCACCAAGATCACCTATGGCGCTGACTGGACGGAGTATGGTTCCGAAGTGCGCTCCGGCGGGCAAGACGTGCGCTTTCCGCTCGATCCGTTGTGGAGCGACCCCAACATCGATGCGGTCGCCATCGACTGGTATCCGCCGCTGACGGATTGGCGCGATGGGCAGGCCCATGCCGATTTCAGCCAGTATGACGGACCCCATGACCTGGCAATGTTCGCCGACAGGCAGACCTCGGGCGAGAGCTTCGACTGGTATTACGCAAGCGATGCCGCCCGCATCGCACAGACCCGCATAGCGATCACGGATGGCACGGCGAACAAGCCCTGGGTGTTTCGCGCCAAGGATCTCGCGGGGTGGTGGGCCAATGCTCACTACCAGCGCACGGGCGGTACCGAACTGGCGTCGCCCACGTCCTGGATTGCCGGATCGAAGCCGATCTGGCTGCTGGAACTGGGATGTCCCGCAGTTGATCGCGGCGGCAATTCCCCCAATGTCTTTCCTGATCCGAAGTCATCCGAAAACGGGTTGCCACCCTTCTCGCGTGGAATGCGCGACGATCTTGTGCAGGCGCGGGCGTTGAAGGCTGCGATGGATCGCTTCGACGCCGCCAGACCTGGTTTTCTACCGGGCGCGAACCCCGCTGCAGTGCAGTATGCCGGGCGGATGGTCGATCTCTCGCGGATTTATCTGTGGACCTGGGATGCCCGGCCTTTCCCGGCCTTTCCCGACCATGGTGATCGCTGGGCCGATGCGGACAATTTCTCGACCGGACATTGGCTGAACGGACGTCTGGAAGCCGCACCGATGGATGACCTGCTCGCGGCCGTGCTTGCCGATTTCGGCGCTGCGGTTCCGTTCATTGTTCAGGCCGATGGCATGGTTGAGGGCTATGTCATCGACAGGCCCATGTCTGCACGGGCTGTCATCGAGCCGTTGGCTGATGTCTTTGGCTTCGATGCGGTGGTTAGTGCCGGGGCGCTTCGTTTCGTGCGACGATCAACGCGCGTGGTCGCTGCCTTCGCCGCGGATGATCTGGCAATGGACGGCGAGAGAGACATGCCTGTGAAACAGCGGGCGCAGGACAGCGAGCTTCCGACGGTGCTGACACTCGGCTTCACGGAGTCTCAGAATGATTTCCGACAGGCTGCAGTGCGGGCGGCTATCGTGGGAACAGGTGGCGAACGGGTGGTTTCCGCCGAAATTGCAGCCGGTATGACCCGTGCGCAGGCCGCCCATCGGGCCGAGGTGATGTTGAACGAGGCGAGGATGGGCCGTGAAACAATCGCGTTCGCACTGCCATCAAGCCGTCTGGATGTCGAGCCGGGAGACGCAGTCACGATTCTTGGACGCCCCTACCGGATCAGGCGGATCACTGATGGCGCGGTGCGGATGCTGGAAGGCGTGGCGGTGGAACCGGCGATCTATCTGTCCGCTCCGTGCATCACCCGCCCCGCCCGCAAACCGCTCCCGACGTTCGCCGGTCCGCCGCAGGCCATAGCGATGGAACTGGCTGCAGCCGCATCTGGCACGCCTGTGCTGCAGCGCCTGGCTGTATCGGCCGATCCCTGGCCGGGCGCCTTCACATTGTGGCGCTCGGAGGACGCAACAAGCTTTGCCGCCATACAGCGCATCAGCACACGGGCAACTGTCGGCGAGGTGATGACGCCGCTCGGGCCGGGACCGCTGTGGCGAACTGACCGTGCCAATGCCTGCGAGGTGAGCCTGTCTCAGGGTGCGCTGCAATCCGTGTCCCCGGCGGATATGCTGAATGGTGCCAATCTGATCGCTATCGAAGCTGCTGGGCAGGGTTGGGAAATCCTGTCGTTTACCTCTGCCACCCTTGTCTCCGCCGGCCGCTGGCGGATTTCGGGATTGTTGCGCGGTCTGGCGGGGTCCGAACGGTTTGCAGCCGTGGCGAAGTCTGCGGGCAGCCGTGTCGTCATCCTCGACGGTGCCGTTTCCGATCTCGCCACGGGGACGGAATGGCTGAACCGGACGGTCAGTTATCGCTTGTCGCCAGAAGGACGTGACCATGCGGATCCGATGGCAGTGGCATTCACTGCGACGGCTGGTTCAGCGGTGCTGATACCACTGTCCCCAGTCCGCCTGAGGGCGCGGCGTGGTGCGGGCGGTGTTGCTCTGAGCTGGATTCGCAGAACGCGCTTTGGTGGCGACAATTGGGAACTGAGTGAAGTGCCACTGAACGAGGAAACCGAGGCCTATGCTGTCGAGATTCTCAGCGGGCTGACAGTCAAGCGGCGTATCACGGCCAATGCTCCAACCGCGCTTTATGGCACGGCGGAAGAGACCGCTGATTTCGGCACGCTGCAATCAACCCTGAAAATCCGCGTCAGCCAGTCCAGCCTGGCCGCCGGAGATGGCCAGCCGACCGAGCAGGTTCTGCCTGTTCAGTGACTCTTGCCACCCTTTAGCCCTCCCCCTTTCATCACAGGAGACGACCATGGACGAATGGAAGACTTTTCTCGAAAGCCGCACGGTCTGGGCCAACCTCATCGGGCTGACCGCGCTGATCCTTTCCAGCCTCGGATTTTCCGCGCTGGGGTTCGAGCAGGAGAAGATCATCGATGTGATTCTGCAAATCGTGACAGGGCTGTCATTCCTCGCATCCACCATTTTCCGGGTGATGGCGACACGGAAAATCACAGTGTGACAGCATCCGTTCATGGCAAGTTCAGCCGCAATGCAGCGAAGGTTTTGCCATGATGCGGGTCTGGATTATTGCCGGATTGATGATCAGCGGAAGCGGATTGCCCGCCGTTTCCGCTGAATCCGTCTGTTTTTCGGCTGATGACACACGCGAACACGTCGTCAAACACGGGTTGGTGCCGCTGCATGATATTGTGAGGTCGGCCCGCAGCGCCACGCCAACGGACCTGATTTCTGCACGGTTGTGCGAGACGAATGGCAATATGGTGTATATGATCGCCATGCTCGGTCGTGACGGCAAGCTCTTGCGGCTCACTGTCGATGCCCGAACGGGTACCTTGATCAACTCTCGCTGAGACAGATTCCGAATGCGCCTTCTCGTCATTGAGGACGACCGCGACCTCAACCGCCAGCTCGTCACTGCCCTTGAAAACGCGGGATACGCCGTTGACCGCGCCTATGACGGCGAAGAAGGGCATTTCCTCGGGGATACGGAGCCCTATGACGGCATCGTACTCGACATCGGCCTGCCGAAGATGGACGGTATCACCGTGCTTGAAAAATGGCGCGCTGATGGCCGAAAGACTCCGGTTCTGATCCTGACGGCGCGTGATCGCTGGAGCGACAAGGTGCAGGGCTTCGATGCCGGTGCCGATGACTATGTCGCCAAGCCGTTTCACATGGAAGAGATTTTGGCGCGCCTGCGGGCCTTGCTTCGCCGTGCCACGGGCCACGCCAAGAACGAACTCACCTGTGGTCCTGTGATCGTCGATACCCGCTCCAGCCGTGTGGTGGTGGATGGAAACGCGGTCAAGTTGACCTCGCATGAGTATCGGCTGCTGTCCTATCTGATGCATCATCAGGGGCGTGTCGTCTCGCGCACCGAACTGGTGGAACACCTCTACGATCAGGATTTCGACCGTGACAGCAACACGATCGAGGTGTTCGTCGGTCGCCTGCGCAAGAAGCTTGGCGTCGAGGTGATCCAGACGGTCAGGGGTCTCGGCTACATCGCGGCACCGCCGGAGCCGGTCAAGGCGCGCTGAGTGATGATGCGTTTCCTGCGCCGTGAAGGGCCTTTGTCCATCGCGGCGCGCCTCGTGCTCTCGGCTGTTGGCCTGAGCGCCATCATCCTGCTGATCGCCGGAGTGGTACTGTCCACGATTTATCGGCGGACCACGGAATTTGCCTTCGATGAACGGTTGAACGTCTATCTCAAGGCGCTGGTGGCCGATGTCGCCTCGTTTGGAGAAACCGACCGGACCGAGCCAGGCAATCTGGGTGAGCCACGCTTCGAACTGCCGCTGTCTGGCTGGTACTGGCAGATCAGCCGGATCGATACGGAGCGCGACAGCGAGCAGGCGATCCGGACCTCGAAATCCCTCTTCGCGGCCAGGCTGCCAAAACTCTCCGACCTGGGCGTCAAACCGCGCGAAAACGGCATTGCGGAGGCCTATGCAGACGGACCCGATAACAAGCAGATACGCCTGATCGAACGGCTGATCGACCTGGGTGATGACGGCCGTTATGTGGTCGCCATCGCAGGCGATCCAGCTGAGGTGAACTCCGAGATTCAGCAGTTCAATCTGGCGTTGCTGGCGACATTTATCGTGCTGGGGCTGGCTCTTGCCGCCGTCACGCTTGCGCAGGTGCGGTTCGGCCTGGAGCCACTGCTCAATCTGCGCAACGCCCTCGGACAGATACGGCGTGGCGACGCCCAACGCATCGATGGCAGTTTTCCGCCCGAGATTGCTCCGCTGGCGGATGAACTCAATCTGATGGTGGATTCGAACCATGAGATCATCGACCGCGCCCGGACCCATGTCGGCAATCTTGCTCATGCGTTGAAGACGCCGATCAGCGTGCTTATCAACGAGGCCGATGGCAGTGATGGCCCGTTGTCCGACAAGGTGCGCGAGCAAACGCAGGTGATGCGTGAACAGGTGCAATATTATCTCGACCGTGCCCGCGCCGCCGCCCGTGCCGCCGCCGTCGGTTCGGTGACAGATGTCGAGCCGGTGGTGGCTAGCATGGTGCGCACCTTCACCAAGGTGTGCCAGAGCCGGGGAATCGTCTTCACATCTGACGTCGCCGAAGGTCTGCGGTTCCGCGGTGAACGCCAGGATCTGGAGGAGATGCTGGGCAACCTGATCGACAATGCCGGGAAATGGGCCGAAACAAGGGTCCATATCACGGCCGAAAAAGGCGACGACATTGCTCCGGAGCGGCCTTCTGTCGTATTCTTCATCGATGACGATGGCCCTGGCTTGCCTCAGGACAAACGCCTCGAAGCCACGCGGCGCGGGCGTCGGCTGGACGAGACCAAGCCGGGGTCCGGCCTGGGATTGTCCATCGTTGTTGATCTTGCCCAACTCTATGGGGGCAGCTTCGTTCTTGATGATTCACCGCGAGAGGGATTGCGGGCCACGCTGACGTTGCCCTCCGTGACAGGATGACGCTTATAGCGCGTGAAATCGATGCTTCGCCGGGCATGACTCAGCCGGTTTGAAGCACTATGTAGGACGCAATGACTTTCTGGATCGTCGCAGCTGGCCTGACAGGCCTCACCTGCCTCGCGCTGCTGGCGGCGCTGGGGCGCAAAGGCGTGCAGTCCGCTGATCATAACCGAGCCTTTTATGCCTCCCAAATTGCCGAGATCGATCGACAGCTGGCGCTGCGGCTGATCGGCGAGAGAGAAGCGGCTGCGGCCCGCACGGAGGCCGCCCGGCGGTTGCTGGCCGTGCAGCCCGCGAGCGAGCCTTCGATCGCCCAAGGCGGCGCGACGCGCAACCTGGCCGCGACAGTGATCCTTCTGCTTGTCCCGGCCATTGCGCTGCCGGTGTATCTTGTGCGGGGAACGCCCGATATGCCCTCTTTCCCGCTGGCGGGACGCCAGCAGCCGAAGCCCGTTGACTCGCAGGACGTGAACGTTGCCGACGCACTTCGGCAGATTGAAACGCACCTTGCCGCCAAGCCGGATGACGGGCGCGGCCATGAGGTCGTGGGGCCTGTGTACCTGCGGCTTGAACGTTATGCCGATGCAGTGCGTGCGTTTTCCGCCGCGCTGCAATTGCTCGGTCCGACGGCGGATCGTCACGCGAGCCTGGGCGAAGCGCTGGTGTTCCAGACCAAGGGTGCTGTGACGCCGGAGGCAAAAGCGGCCTTTGAGGCTGGCGTTTCGCTCGATGCACGCCATGTGAAGAGCCGGTTCTTCCTGGCGCTCGCTGCGCAGCAGGAGGGTGACAAACCAAGGGCGATCGCGCTGCTCACGGCCCTGAGTGCCGACCTGCCCGAGGGGGCACTCAAGGTTGAGATAGCACGACAATTGCAGGAACTTGGTGTGGCGCCGCAGGGCGGCGCAGCCATCGCCGCATTGCCCGTGGACGAGCAATCTGCCGCCATCCGCAGCATGGTGGAAGGGCTTGCCCAGCGCCTGGCGACATCGGGGGGAACTGTGGAAGAATGGGCGCGCCTGATCCGGGCGCTGGCCGTGCTGAAGGAAACAGATCGGGCGCGGTTGATCCTGGCGGAGGCACGGCAGAAATTCGCATCGGCACCCGATGATCTGCGCCGGATCGAAGATGCGGGCAAGGGATTGTGATGCCATGACCCGCAAGCAACGCCGCTTCACGCTCATCGCCGTGGCGGGTGCGGTCCTCGCCCTCGCGGCGGGGCTTGTTCTCTATGCGCTGCGCGACAACGTCGCCTTCTTTCGCACACCCAGCGAAGTCGCCGAGCAGAAGGTGCCGCCGGGCCAGCGGTTCCGTCTCGGTGGCTTGGTGGAGGGTGGCTCCGTCAACAAGGGCGTCGGCGACCGTGTGGCGTTCTCGGTCACGGACACCAAGGCCAGCGTCAAGGTGATCTATCAGGGCATTCTTCCGGACTTGTTCCGGGAAGGGCAAGGTGTGGTGACGGAGGGCGTGTTGCAAGCCGATGGCGCGTTCCGAGCCGATACGGTGCTGGCGAAACATGACGAGACCTACATGCCCCGCGAGGTTGCGGACGCTTTGAAAAAGCAGGGCGTGTGGAAGGACGGCACGGCACCGGTGAAGGCACCATGAGGGATAGGGAATGATCGCGGAGATCGGACATTTCGCACTGGTTCTGGCGCTCGCGGTTTGCGCGGTGCAGATCGTGCTGCCCTGGCTTGGCGTGCGGCGCGGCGATGGCGTACTGATGCGGCTGGGCGACCGGGCGGCTGGCCTGCAGTTCCTGCTCGTCGGCCTGTCCTTCTCCTGCCTTGCGGCGGCCTATCTCGGCTCGGACTTTTCGGTGCGCAATGTCTACGAGAACTCCCATTCCCTGATGCCGTCGATCTACAAGTTCAGTGGCGTGTGGGGCAATCACGAGGGGTCACTGCTGCTCTGGGTGCTGATCCTGGCGCTTTCAGGCGCGGCGCTGGCTGCTTTTGGTCAAGGCATTCCGGATCGATTGCGGGCGCTTACGCTTTCCGTTCAAGCTTCGGTCGCCGTTGCCTTCCTGCTGTTCATGCTGTTCACATCCAACCCGTTCGACCGTGTGTTTCCGCCGCCACTTGAAGGGCGCGATCTCAATCCGCTGTTGCAGGACTTTGGCCTGGCCGTGCATCCGCCGCTGCTTTACGTCGGCTATGTCGGGCTCTCGATCAGCTTTTCCTTTGCGGTAGCGGCGCTGATCGATGGGCGTGTCGATGCGGCCTGGGCGAGGTTCGCGCGGCCATGGATCCTGGCGGCGTGGATTTTCCTGACGCTGGGCATCGCCATGGGTTCCTACTGGGCGTATTACGAGCTTGGCTGGGGCGGCTGGTGGTTCTGGGATCCGGTCGAGAACGCTTCGTTGATGCCATGGCTCGCGGCCACCGCGTTGCTGCATTCTGCCGTGGTGATGGAGAAGCGCGGGGCGCTCAAGGTCTGGACCATCCTGCTTGCGATTATCGCCTTTTCGCTGTCGCTGCTGGGCACCTTCATCGTGCGTTCGGGCGTGCTGACCTCCGTGCATTCCTTCGCCAGTGACCCGGCGCGTGGCGTGGTGATCCTGGGCATCCTGTGCGTGTTTATCGGCGGCAGCCTGGCGCTGTTTGCCTGGCGTGCGCCTCTCCTGCAGCAGGGTGGATTGTTCGCACCAGTGAGCCGCGAGGGGGCGCTGGTGTTCAACAACCTGTTCCTCTCCGCCAGTTGTCTCGCTGTGCTGGTGGGAACGCTCTATCCCCTCGCGCTTGAGGCATGGGATGGCTCGAAGATTTCCGTGGGGCCGCCGTTCTTCAACCTGGTGTTCATACCACTGGTCCTGCCGCTTGTGCTGGCCATGCCGTTTGGACAGCAGCTCTCCTGGAAGCGCGGTGATCTTGCGGCGGTGTCGCAGCGCCTGCTGGTTGCGATGGGCATCGGCATGGTGGGCATGGTGGTGGCGTTCGCGCTGCGCGGTGGCGTGGCGGCACTGGCTCCGGTCGGTATCGGCATCGGGCTGTTCGTGGTGGCCGGGTCGATCAGCGAGATCGTGTCGCGTGCCGGCCGCAGCGGCGGAGGTGTTGGCATTATCGTGCGCAAGGCGTTCGGGCTGCCGGTTTCGGCTTGGGGCGCGGCCATCGCCCATGCCGGTGTCGGCGTGATGATCCTCGGTGTGGCGGCGACAGCTTATGAGGTGGAGCGGATCGCCAATGTGCGCAAGGGCGAGGTGCTGAACCTGGGGGCTTATGAGCTGGTGCTGAAGGACGTGCAGCGCCGAGAAGGGCCGAATTACCGCGACACGGTCGCCGTGTTCGAGGTGCGCCGGGGTGGTGTCGTCGAGGATATCGCGGAGCCTGCCAAGCGCATCTACCCCGCGCGACAGATGCCGACGACGGAGGTGGCGCGGATCACGCGCGGCTTCGGGCAGATCTATATTGCGCTGGGCGAAACGGGTCCGGAGGAGCTGGTGCCGGTGCGTGCTTACTGGAAGCCCTTCGTGCTGTTCATCTGGCTGGGAGCGGTGCTGATGGCACTGGGGGGTGGGTTGTCATTGCTGGAGCGCCGAATGCGCGTGGGTGCGCCGGTGCCCGCCAAGGTGGTGCAGGCGTGAGGGCGAAGATTCGTTTCCTTCGCCCTTGGGAGAAGGTGGCCACCGAAGGTGGACGGATGAGGGAGAGCCTCCGACGTCAGCGGTTCTCCCTCATCCGTCATGCTGCGCATGACACCTTCTCCCAAGGGAGAAGGATTGTCGTGGCAATGATCATTGCCCTTTTTCTTACCTCCGCCCAGTTACTCCCCGCCCACGCCGTCCAACCCGACGAAATCCTGAAAGACCCTGTCGCAGAATTCCGTGCGCGTGCGCTGTCCACCGAACTGCGCTGCCTCGTCTGCCAGAACGAATCGATCGATGATTCCAATGCGCCGCTGGCGAAAGACCTGCGGCTGTTGGTGCGCGAGCGGATTACGGCGGGGGATAGCGATGCGCAGGTGAAGGCGTTTCTGGTGGCCCGCTACGGCGAGTTCGTGCTGCTGCGGCCGCCGGTGTCGATGCGGACGCTGGCGCTTTATGGTGCTCCATTTGCAGCGCTGTTGTTGGGAATCCTGCTGATCTGGCGCAAGGCACGTGGCAAAGCGGAGCCAGTGGCAGTCGCGGGGTTGTCTGAGGAGGAGAGGGTGCGACTTGAGCGGCTTCTTTCTGCGAACGAACGCGAAGTTACCAAACCGTAATCCCTGATCCAGCCCGCTGACATCCGCGCCGCAGTAATCTCGAACCAACGCTCAACGAGATGGCCTCCGGCACCCCCTGTCGCCCCCCAGCCCAAGCTTTCTCCGCGACGCCATGACAGGTCGGGCTTTTCAACAGGCCCGGCCTGTCGTTTTTTGCAGACCTGTCGTTTTCTTGCGAGTGGGCTATGCTGCAAGCCATGAAGATTCTGGTTGTCGAAGATGATGCCGATGCAGCGGCCTATCTGGTCAAGGCTTTTGCCGAGGCTGGCCATGTGGCGGACCATGCCAAGGATGGCCTGACGGGCTATGGCATGGCGGAGGAGGGTGGCTATGATTGCCTGATCGTCGACCGGATGTTGCCCAAGATGGACGGACTGACGATGATCGGCGGCCTGCGCGAGCAGGGCTTGCAGACGCCGGTGCTGATCCTCTCTGCGCTTGGCCAGGTCGATGACCGCGTGAAGGGGTTGCGGGCGGGCGGCGATGACTATCTGCCCAAACCCTATGCGTTCTCCGAATTGCTGGCGCGGGTCGAAATCCTGGGTCGGCGCAAGCCACAGCAGGCGGCGGAGACGGCCTATGCGGTGGCAGACCTCCGACTCGACCGGCTGTCCCACAAGGTGACGCGCGGCGGAGAAGACATCCCGATGCAGCCCCGCGAGTTCCGGTTGCTCGAATATCTCATGCGCAATGCGGGCCGGGTTGTGACCCGCACCATGCTGCTGGAGCAGGTGTGGGATTATCATTTCGATCCCGGCACCAATGTGATCGATGTGCATATCTCGCGTCTCCGCGCGAAGATCGACAAAGGCCAGGCGCGGCCGCTGCTGCAAACCGTGCGTGGCGCGGGGTATGTGATCCGTGACGGGGTTTAGTCGGCTTGTCGGCACGACGGCATTCAAGCTGTCGGTGATCTACATGCTCGCCTCGGCGATCTTTGCGGGTGGGCTGTTGCTCTATGTCGGATGGAATGCGCGGCGGCTCATCGACGAGCAGATAGGGCAGACGCTGACGGCGCAGATCAATGGCTTGGCGGATCAATACCGTATTGGCGGCATCCGGCGTTTGCAGAGCATCATCGAGCGGCGGTCGCGGCAGCCGGGTTCGTTTCTCTTCTTGCTGCAAGGGCCTCAGTCAGAAACCATTGCCGGAAACATCGCTGGCCTCGCGCCTGCTGTCATGTCCAGCACTGACCTGACCGAGACGACATATCAGCGCTTCGAGGAGGTGGATGGCCAGACGCAGGCCACGACGCGCGGTGCCCTCGTGCGCGTGTTCGTGCTGCCTGGCAACAACCGGCTGTTGGTTGGCCGCGATCTCGAGGAGCGTGAGCGGCTGAATGCCGTGCTTGGCCAGGCGATCCGGGTGCTGATCGGGGCGCTTCTGGTGTTTGGCGGGTTGGGGGCTTTCGTGGTGGCCAGGCGTGCCTTGGCCCGCATGGACGCGATGACGGCGACCAGCCAGGTGATCATGGCTGGTGATCTCTCAGGGCGTCTACCGGTGTCCGGCAGTGGCGACGAACTGGACCGGCTGGCGGTCAGCCTCAACGCCATGCTCGTGCGCATCGGGGAGCTGATGCAGGGCATGAAGGAGGTTTCCGACAACATCGCGCATGATCTCAAGACCCCGTTGACGCGCCTGAGGAACAGCGCCGAACAGGCCTTGCGTGTCGGTGGGTCCAAGGATGATTACCGGGCGGCCCTGGAACGGACGATCGAGGAATCGGATGGCCTGATGCGCACCTTCAATGCGCTGCTGCTGATCGCGCGGGCGGAGGCTGGTGCCGGTGCCGATGCCTTTGCCGCAGTGGATGTCTCGCGGCTGTTGGAGGATTTCGCCGAGATCTACGAGCCATCGGCGGAAGTGGCCGGTGGCAGGCTGGAGGCCAGAATCGCGCCTGATCTGGTCGTGCATGGCAACCGCGAGCTGCTGGGCCAGGTCGTCGCCAACCTGATCGACAATGCGCTGAAGTATGGTTTGCCGCCCCAGGCAGGGGCCTTGCCCATCATCGGGCTTTCGGCGGTGCGCGAAGGGGAGACTATCCTGATCCAGGTCTGCGACCATGGGCCGGGGATTCCTGTCGCAAACCGTGGGAAGGCCATCGAGCGTTTCGGGCGGCTCGATGAGAGCCGCAACAAGCCGGGCTCTGGTCTCGGGCTCAGCCTTGCATCCGCCGTCGCACATCTCCACAAGGGGAAGTTGCTGCTGACCGACAACCATCCCGGTCTTGCCGTGACTCTGGAGCTTCCCGTGCGATCCAACGCATCATGACTGGCCAGCCTTCGGTCACGGCCCTGCGCGGGCGCATCAGTGCCACGCCACTGTTGCCGGCGCGGACAGACGGACTGAAGCTTTGCCATGCAAGGCTGATTGATCTGCTGGATGATGCAGCTGCAGCCGGTGCGCTGGCTCATGTCTGCGCGACCGAGGCGAAGACCTGTGCGCTTGTCGCAGGAGTCGTTGCCCATTCGCCCTTCTTGACGCGCATCACGCGCCAGCATCCCCAGTGGCTGATTGAATCGCTGGACAATGATCCCGATGCGGTGATGGCTGATATCCTGTCGCATGTCCGGCCCGTGGTGGAGGGCGCTGATTTACTCGTCACGGCGATGACGCAGCTGCGCCTTGTTCGCCAGCGCGTGGCGCTGCATGTCGCGCTTGCCGATCTTTCCGGTCTGTGGAGTGTGGATCAGGTCTTCGCCGCGCTGACGCGGTTTGCCGATGCTGCGGTTGATGTCGCCTTGAGGCTGGCGCTACGGGAGGCAAAAAGTCGCTTGACGGCTGATCTGTTCGACGCGCCCGAGCGATCCGGCATTACCATTTTGGCCATGGGAAAGCATGGTGCGCATGAACTGAACTACTCCAGCGATGTTGATCTGATCGTGCTGTTTGATCCGGCGGCGGTTCCGGTCACGGAAGGGCGTGAGCCGCTGGACGTGGTGGTGCGCATCATCAAGGATGTGGTGAAGATCCTGCACGAGCAGACGGGCGGCGGATATGTCTTTCGCACCGATCTGCGGTTGCGGCCCGATCCCGCTTCCACGCCGATCGCCGTGCCGATCAATCGCGCCATCGGATATTATCAGACCGTGGGGCAAAACTGGGAGCGCGCTGCCCTGATCAAGGCCAGGCCCGTGGCAGGGGATCTTGCGCTTGGCAGGGCTTTTCTGTCGGAGCTGTCACCCTTCATCTGGCGGCGCTATTTCGACTATGCCTCGATTGCCGACATCCATGCGATGAAGCGGCAGATCCATGCCCACAAGGGCGGCGAGGCCATCGCCATCGAGGGGCATGACGTGAAGCTCGGTCGCGGCGGTATCCGCGAGATCGAGTTTTTCGTGCAGACACAGCAGCTTGTGTTCGGCGGGCGCAAGCCCGGCCTTCGGGGTCAGCAGACGCTGACCATGCTGGAGAAGCTCAGGGACGCCGGCTGGATCGGCGATGAAGCCGTAGCTGATCTGCAAGAAGCCTATCGCTTTTTGCGCATGGTCGAGCATCGGTTGCAGATGGTCGAAGATCAGCAGACGCAACGGCTGCCGACGTCGAGTGTGCTGGTCGATGGAATCGCGCTGTTCAGCGGCATGAAGCCAGAAGCATTTCGCAAGACCCTGATCCGGCACTTCCGCGCTGTCGAGCGACATTATGCACGCTTGTTCGAAGATGCGCCGACGCTCTCCGTCAGCAAGGGCAGCCTGGTCTTCACCGGTTCGACCGATGATCCGGAGACGCTGAAGACGTTGAAGCGCATGGGCTTCCAGCGCCCTGACATGGCAGCGGAAACCGTGCGCGGCTGGCATTTCGGCAGGCGGCAGGCGATTGTCACGCCGCGTGCCCGCGAGGTGCTGACGGATCTGGTGCCTGTCCTGCTGGAAGCCTTCGGCAAGTCCAGTGATCCCGATGGAGCCCTTTTGGCGCTGGACAATGCCTTGCAGGGTATGCCGGCGGTGATCGAGCTGTTCACCATCTTGCGCCAGAATGCGGCGATGCGCGGATTGTTCTCGGAAATCTTGGGCAATGCGCCAAGACTGGCGGAAGTGGTTGTGCAACGGCCGCATGTTCTCGATGCACTGGTTGATCCTGAGCTTTCCGAACCAGCGACGGACCAGACCCTCCTAACACGGTTTCATCAGCGTCTCGATGGTGTGGAACTGATGGAAGATTTTCTCGACCAGACGCGCGATCTGGTGCGGGCGGAGCGGTTCCTGGCAGGGGCGCGCATCCTTTCGGGAATCGTCGATCCTCTGGACGGTGGTCGGGCACATGCTGGCATTGCGGCGGCTGCCATCGATGTCTGCCTCAAGCGCTGCATGGCGGAGCTGGCCCAACGCCACGGCACGGTTCCTGGGGCAAGGGTTGCTGTGGTCGCGCTTGGCAAGCTTGGCGGACGGGAGATGACCGCCCAGTCCGATCTGGATCTCATGGTGGTCTATGACCTGCCGGAAGGAGAGGGCGTGTCGGACGGCGAGCGGCCCCTCTATGCCAGCGAGTGGTTCTCCCGCCTGACGCAGCGGATGGTGACGGCGCTGACGGTGGCGACGAAACGCGGCCCGCTCTATGAGGTTGATCTTCGCCTGCGCCCATCGGGAAGCAAGGGTCCGGTTGCCGTCACGCTGGATGCTTTTCGTGAGTACCATTCCCGCGAGTCAGAGACGTGGGAGCGCATGGCGCTGGCGCGTGCTCGCCCGGTCGCTGGGGATGAAGGCTTTATGCAGGAGGTGATGTCTGCTGTCCGCTCAAGCTATCACCGCGCGATCGAAACACGGGTGCTGGTGCAAGATGTGCTCGCAATGCGGGAATTGGTACGGACGGAAAAGCCGGGAAGGAGCGCCTGGGACATGAAGCTCGCACCGGGTGGTTTTGTCGATATCGAATTCACAGTCCAGTTCCTGCTGCTGCGCCATGGCGCCGCTGTGCCCGACATCATCAGCGCCAACACTGGTACCGCGCTCGCCAAACTCACGGATCGCGGTTTGCTTGGGCCTGACCGCTCGCAAGTGCTGCTGGAGGCGTGGCGGCTGCAATCCCGGTTGGCCCAATTTGTCGCGGTGAGTATGGGGGCAGTGCTTGATCCCGATGCGGTTCGCGCCCCCTTCAAGAAGCGCCTTGCAGGCGCTGTCGAACTGCCGGATTTCGCAATGCTCGAACGCTCACTTAAGGAACATCAGGCAGCGGCTCACGCCGCGATGGTTGCCATCATCCAGGCGTGATCGATCAGGCGGCGCGGCGCGTGCCGGGCAAAAGTGATCGGGCGCCCGCGACAGGCACCGACAGCATGACGATGGTGCCCACGCCGAGCTTTGAACGTACCTTGATGGAGCCGCCATGGAGCTCGGCCAGCGAGCGTGCGATGGCGAAGCCCAGACCTGACCCCTTGAAGCCATTCTCGATGATCGCGCCGTTCTGCTCGAAGGGGCGGCCCATCTTTTGCAGGTCATCGCGGCTGATGCCGCCGCCATTGTCCTCGAAGAACAGCTGGATGGTTTCGCCCACCCGCTTCGCCTTAAGGCCAGCCCGGCCCCCTTCTGACGTGAATTTGACAGCGTTGCCCAGCAGGCTTCCGATAATCTGGCGGAAGGCTTTGTGGTCGCCGATGACATGGAGTGGTCCTGCGGTTTCAATTTCGAGAGCGATGCCGCGTTCCACAGAAATATCCTGCAGCTTTGCCAGAACGTCCTGCAGGATGTCGGCCAGCGCGACCTGCTTGCGTTCCAGCTTGATGCGGCCAGCCTCCAGGCTCGACATGTCCAGGATATCACTGATGACTTCGAGCAGGTATCGGCCACTCACGCCGATGTCCCTGACATACTCGACGTAACGGTCGTTGCCGAGCGGTCCATACATTTCGCTTTCCATCATTTCGGAAAAACCGATGATGTGGTTCAGCGGTGTCCGCAACTCGTGGCTCATGTTGGCCAGGAATTCGGCCTTGGCCCTGTTCGCGCTCTCCGCCTGTGCCTTTTGCTCGAGATGGCTTTCCGCCAGTTCGGCCAGGGTGATGGCCTGCTTTTGCAAGGCCCCTCTGGACAGTTCGAGATCCTCTACCGTCGTCTCCAGCACCACATTGCTGGCCGCTAGCGACTCTTCATACGCCTTGTGCGCCGTGATGTCGGAGCTGATCGAGACATGACCTCCATCCTTGGTGGCGCGCTCGTTCACCTGGAACCAGCGACCATCTGTAAGATTCATTTCATAGCTTCTGTTGCCGGTGATTTCGCATTCGCTGATAGTCTGTTCAAGCGCGATGCTGTCACTGTTGGATCTTTCCAGGATATCAATCAGCGACACGCCCGTGCGGGCGAATTCCGGTGGCAGGTCGAGCAGCCGTTGATACTTGGTGTTGGCGATCACCAGGTTCTGCTGGGCATCGAACAGGGCAAAAGCTTCCGAGATTGTTTCAATGGCATCGCGGACGCGCAGGTCGGCTGTGGCCTGCTTTTCACCTTGCGCTTTCTGTTCGGTGACATCGACGGCGATGCCGACGAGGTGAGGAGATTCGCTGTCGCGTGTCAGTTCACCCCGCGCCCTGATCCAGACCCAATGGCCGTTGGCATGTTGCAGGCGGAATTCCTGGTCGATGGCGTGCTGTTGTTGCCCCGCCAGCATGTCCGCGGCGTCGAAAGGATTGCTGTCATCGGGGTGCAGCCATTGGCGGATATCGGCAAACGACAGGAATTCATCCTGTCTGTTGCGTCCGAGCAGCGCGAACATGCTGTCTGACCAGAAGATGCGACCGCGGGAGATATCCCAATCCCAAAGTCCGGAGCGACCGCTGTTCAGCACCCGGTCGATGCGGCTGCGCACTTCGGCGCAGATCACATCGGCTTCGCGGGCGCGGGCACTTTGCTGGAAGAACGCGATGCCCAGCGCTCCGATCACGATCGTGGCTGCCGCGGCGAGCAATGCCAGAGAAATCGCCCTGTCGCGCCAGGGTGCGATGGCGCTGCGTAAGGGCTGAATCATGGCGAATTGGCCGAGGCCGACCGGCAGATTGCGCACAGTGGCAAGTGCTTCCGTTCCATCCGCGAGGGTCATGTGCATGACGCCGGCGCGATCTGCGAGGGTGCTGAGCGGTTGCGCCATGCCCAGCAGGGAATCCAGCGTGCGGCCAATCAACCCGGACGCTGTGCTGGCAACGATTTCGCCCTTTTGGTTGACGAGATAGGCCCGACGATCATTTTCCAAGGCGTAGGGCGGAAGCGATGCCAGCAGGCTGTTGTTGATGTTGCGGCCAACGATGCCACTGCTGGCTGTCCCCAGCTCGATTGGCAAATCGAGCGCTGCAATGGTGCTGATCAGCTCCATGTCTATTCGTGCATTGCGGATCGCTTCACTGCGGCCATTGTTCAGCTGGATGATTACGCCGGTCCAGGTTGCGCCAAGGAAAACGACGATGAGGAAGGGGACAATGCGGCGCAAGAGCGGCTCGGCAGCAACCTTTTGCAGATAGGAAGGACGGGCGACGGCCTTGGCCAGACCCGTGATCGTACCCGTGCGCAAATAGGCGCTGGACGCGTTAATGCGCGCCATCGTTGGCCTCATTCCAGTTCATTTTTGAATGGTTCGAAATCGCTCCTCGGTTTCGAATCACCCTTACTTGAATCGCTGATTGGGCGGCTGTCCAGTTGGATTTGAGAATCTGAATCGAAATAAATGCATCTTCGAATTGGAGTGAGTCATCTTTGCATCACTGACGAGCGCCCCCTGAAGGCGCCGGCCTGGGATTGGCGCGACCCTATGTGAGGGTTCGCTCGACAATGTCGCGCAGATCGCGGGACAGGTTGTTCTGGTTGGCTATCAGCTGCAGGGCATCGTGCGCCTTTGCCCTGCGGCCTGGCTCCATGTTCCGCCAGCTGCGGAAGGCCGTCATGATGCGCGCCGCGACCTGGGGATTCCTCGTGTCGATCTGCAGGATCATTTCCGCTGTGAACTGATAGCCCTGACCATCCTGGCGGTGGAACTGCGTGGCGTTGGACATTGCGAAGCCACCAATCAGCGCCCTTGTCCGGTTCGGGTTGGTGAAACTGAACGCAGGGTGGCGCATCAGGGCGCGGATTTTGTCGATCACGTCGGCTTCCGCCGTGACGGCTTGCAATGCAAACCATTTGTCCATCACGAGAGGATTGTCCTGGTAAGTGGTTTCGAATGTGGACAACGCCTGTGTTCGCAAGGAGCCACCAGCATGGGCCAGAGTGGCAAGGGCCGCGAAACGGTCAGTCATGTTGTTTGCATGAGAGAACTGAGCGAAGGCCAGATCAAGTGTGCCGGACATTTGCCCAGTGACCAGCAGGTCAAGCGCGGTGTTGGCGAGCGCTCTGCGACCCGCATCCGCCGCATCCGGTTTGTAGGCGCACGTTTCGCCAAACTGGCGATAGGCCGCGAGCGCCCTGTCGGCAACAGCGGCACCGATGGCTCGGCGCAGGGTCAGCCGTGCCAGGTGGATGGCATCCGGGTCGACATCCTGGCCGATATCGCGTGCCACGTCCTGCTCGCTCGGCAAGGTTATGGCCAAGGCCGCGAAAGCTGGATCCTCGCAGCCTTTGGCGAGGCATTCGCCGATGGCCTCAGCCAGTCCGTCATGGACGAGCGCTGGCTTGCCCTCCCGCACAGCCTGGGTCGAGCGCATCAACGTGCGCATGGCGAGCGTCTGCAAGGATTGCCAGCGGTTGAACGGATCGGTGTCGTGACGTGCCAGCGTCAGCAATTCGTTGTCTGACAGATCAAGATCGACGTTCACGGGAGCAGAGAACCCACGAAACAGCGAGGGAACCGCAGTTGCTGGAATGCCTGGAAAGGTGAGCGTGGTTTCCGGGCCTTCGAGCACGGCGAGCATCCGCTCTGTTGTGAGTGTCTCGCCATGCTGGCCGACGAAACCAAGCGCGACGGGGATGACCTGCGGCTTCTTCTCAGGTTGGCCTGGTGTGGGGGACGTGTATTGCTGCAACGTCAGCATCAGGTCTCCGCTGGCTGCGTCCTGACTGCGCCGAACGGTGACACGCGGCGTGCCGGCCTGATCGTACCATTGGCGGAAATGGGTCAGATCCTTGCCGCTGGTTTCGGCGAAGCAGGCAATGAACTGCTCGACCGTTGCCGCCTCGCCATCATGACGCTGGAAGTAGAGGTCAATGCCCGTCTTGAAGACCTGATCGCCGATCAGGAGTTTCAGCATCCGGATGACCTCGGCACCTTTTTCATAGACCGTGGCCGTGTAGAAATTGTTGATTTCGCGGTAGGCGGTGGGACGAACGGGATGGGCGAGCGGACCCGCGTCCTCGACGAATTGCCGCGCCCGCAACTCCCGAACATCCATGATGCGCTTGACCGCCCTGGACCGCATGTCGGAGGTGAATTCCTGATCCCGGAAAACCGTCAGGCCTTCCTTCAGGCAAAGCTGAAACCAGTCACGACAGGTGATGCGATTGCCTGTCCAGTTGTGAAAATACTCGTGGGCAATGATCGCTTCGATCAGCACGTAATCCGTGTCGGTCGCGGTTTCAGACGAGGCGAGAATATATTTGTCGTTGAAGATATTGAGACCCTTATTCTCCATCGCACCCATGTTGAAGTCCGAGACAGCAACGATGTTGAAGACGTCCAGGTCGTAGGCACGGCCGAAGACGTCCTCGTCCCAGCGCATCGAGCGCTTAAGCGCGTCCATGGCATAGACAGCCTGCGCCTCCTTGCCCTTCTCCACGTAGATGCCAAGTGCGACATCACGGCCTTCGCTTGTGGTGAAGCTGTCATGGATCGAGCCCAGATCGCCGCCGACCACCGCGAAGAGATAGCAAGGCTTGGGGTGCGGATCGTCCCAGATCGCGTAGTGACGGCCAGTCCCGAGAAGTTCACCTTGCTCGACCAGATTGCCATTGGCGAGAAGAACCGGGGTTTCTGATGTGTCCGCCTCAAGCCTGACCCGGTAGGTCGCCATGACATCCGGCCTGTCAGGGAAATAGCTGATCCGACGGAAGCCATCAGCCTCGCATTGCGTGCAGAACACGCCATTGGAACGATAAAGCCCCATCAGCTTGGTGTTGGCGGTTGGATCGATCACCGTTTCAATGGTCAAACGGAAAGGCCGCTGGGGTGGATGTTTGAGCGTCAGGCGCTCAGGCGCGGCATCATAGGCATCCGGTGAGAGGGGCGCGCCGTCCAGCATGATCCCCACAAGCGTCAACGCATCGCCGTCGAGCACCAGTGCGGTATCGGGAGTCGTGGATGCGGGGTTGGGACGAAGGAAGCTGGTGACAGAAATGCCGGTGTGCGTTGCATCGAGACTGATGGCAACGTCAACCTTGTCCACCAGGTAATCGGGCGGACGATATTCCGCGAGCCGGATCACCGGGGTTGTCCTGTTGCGCAACATGACGACATTGAAATGAGCATGAGCCTGTTCAAGCCGAGGACTAACGCACAGGTTGCAGGTGGTCAATCTGACCCTGAAGCGACTTTAGCTGTGTCTGGAGGGATTTCATCCCGACGTCATGCCCGGCGCTCCAGTCGGGTATCAACGTCTGTGGTGGGCACTCAACGCCCATCTCGACACTTGCTTCGGGCTCCCGCAATCTCCATCATGGCATTCATCACGGACAGGAAATCACATCAATGGAATATCTTCACACCATGATCCGCGTTGGCAATGTCGATGCCGCGCTGGATTTCTTCTGCAACAAGTTGGGGATGATGGAGGTCCGCCGCACGGAAAGCGAGAAGGGGCGCTTCACGCTTATCTTCCTGGCAACACCCGAGGATGAGGCAGGTGGTGCTTCAGCAAAGAAGTCGCCGCTGCTGGAGCTAACCCACAACTGGGACGAGACGACTTACACAGGCGGGCGCAATTTCGGCCATCTGGCCTACCGGGTCGATGACATTTACGCCACATGTGATCGCCTGATGAAGGCAGGCGTGACAATCAACCGCCCGCCTCGTGATGGCTACATGGCCTTCGTCAAATCACCCGATGGCATCTCCATCGAGTTGCTCCAGAAGGGCGAGGCGAAAGTGCCTGCTGAGCCATGGGTGAGCATGGCCAACTCCGGGAGCTGGTAGCCCGCTCGGCGTTACTGCCGAAGATTAGCTTGCGAACGTCACCACATCCCATTCTGCCCAGCGTGTTTTGATGTCGATTGCCCCTGTCCCGTTTCGCATCGATTGCTTTGATGGCGTGCTTCATGGACGCATGTCTCCCCAAGAGTGGCAGCGCATCATCGCTTTCCGGAAACAGCCCGCATTCCTGCTCGCGCTGGAGCGGTACGGAGCGCTGATTCCTGACTATTTCTCGGATAACATGATCCTCAACAAGGTTGTCACAGAGGTGTGGCGATTCGAGATGTTGGTGTATCTGCTCTATCTCTTCGATACCCGCGATCTGGATGATCCACGCAGTGGCTTGACGGTCGCCAATCTCCAGAGGATCTGCGCCCAGCAGAACTGCGCCAGCAGGGGCAGGGTGCTGGCCATTCTTGGCATCATGGGACTTGGCGGCTATCTCCGGCGCGTCAAGTCCAAGCACGATAGCCGCGTGGTACAACTGGAACCCACGGACCGCTTCATCGACATCGTGGAGGGTTGGAATCATTGCATCTTTCAGATCATCGACGCTGTCGTTCCTAACGATGCACTCGCTGCCCAGCATAGCGCCCATCCACGCATGGGCTGGGAAATGCGTCGGCGCGGAGCGAAAGGCCTTCTGGCAGGGTGGAAACTTCTGGACCCATTTCCTGAGGTGAATCATTTCGTTTCCCGCGATGGCGGCTGGATGCTGCTGCTGACCTGTGTCGCCAAGGCGCTCGCGGAAGACAGTGGTGTCATCCGACCTGTGTCACTCGATTTGCAGTCCTTCGGTGCCCGGTTCGGTGTGTCGCGCTCGCATCTGCGCCGCCTGCTGGAGTCCGCCTGGGAAGCGAGGCTACTTGATGCGCCACCACGCAACGGTGCTGATATCCAGCTCTCTCCGGCGCTGGTGGCTGCATTTCTGACTTGCATGGCGTCTGAGCTCGCGTTCTACCGCGGACACGGCGTGGCGGCGGTGGCTGCTGGCTTCAGGTCAGATCCGGCGTGATCCAATGCGGCACGAAACGGGCCGTGTCGCGGGTGATGCCCCCTGCGTCCTCGCGGATTCCGATGCCAGCCGGTTCACTCGCCACCACCCATGACCCGATGATGGCGTGGCCGCCTTCGAATGTTGCCGTGGGTGCGAGAGCCTGCGCGATGGCCGGGCCACCGTAGTCGCCCGGCGTGCTCTCGGTCTCGCCTCCCGCCCGGATAATCCTGATGTTGGCGCCTTCACGCGAATGCAGCGGTTTCTCGACGCGATCACCCAGGGAGGATGCGCGTGGATCGCCGGTGAAATAGCACTCCAGCAGATTGGGATGGTTGGGAGCTATCTCCCACAGCATCGGCATCAGCCCCTTGGTCGAGAGCAGCGCCTTCCATGGCGGCTCGATGAACTGAGTGCGGCATCCCGGGAGGTGGCGGGCAAACTCTTCCTTGAACAGCCACTCCCAAGGGTAGAGCTTGAACATCACTTGGACCAGTGCATCGTCGAGATCGGTGAAGAGGCCGGCGGCATTGACGCCGATGTCGGCGATGGCGAGTTCTTTCGTCTCAAGCCCGCCTTGCCGCGCACAGTCCGCGAGATAGGCGACTGTTGCCTTGTCCTCCACACTGTCGGCGACGGATGCAAGATGGAGCAGAAAGTGCTGGCCGCGCCGGATGTTTTTGAAGGCTTCCACCAGCCGCTCATGCAGGGAATTGAACTGGTCCGAGCCTGCCGGCAGTTTGCCCGCCGCCATCTGCTCCTCCAGCCAGGTCCACTGGAAAACAGCGGCCTCGAAGAGCGAGGTCGGCGTGTCGGCGTTGTATTCCAGCAGCTTGGCTGGCCCTTTGCCAGTGTAGGCAAGGTCGAAGCGGCCGTAGAGGTTGCGGTCGCCCCTGCTCCAGCTGTCGCGGATGAAGCTCCAGAAGGCATCGGGAATGCCGAGCTGCCTGAGGATCGTTTCGTGCTTCAGCGCCTCACCAACAAAGGCCAGGCACATCTGCTCCAATTCCGCTGTCGGGGCTTCGATACCTTCCTCGATCTCCCGCAGGCTGAACTGCCAGGCCACGGTTTCATCCCAGTAAACCGCGCCACCAATGGTGTGGAATGGAAAACCATAGGCTTCCGCCTTGGTGCGCCAGTCCGGTCGCTCGGTGAGGCGGATGCGCTGCATCTACGAACTTGATGACATCGAGCGCCCGGTGGAGCCAAAGCCACTGCGCGAAACGGTGGGGGAGGGTGAGGAGGTCGAAGAGCGTGACACGCTGGTGTTCGATGAGGACGGAGCGCTGAAGCTGGCGCTGCGGTTGACCGTGCTGCGGCTGACGGGCGTGCGCGCCGACAGGACGGCATCCGCAACGAAAGATGTGGCTGTCCGCCCGATCGTCCGGCCCGTTCCAGTGGAGTAGTAGCTACGGCCAGAAGAGCTGCTGCCAGAAGAGCTGCTGCTGGACCCGCCGCTCGCGTTGCGCGGCGCACATTCCGGGCGTTCCACGATGGAGGCACCAGGCGGACAGGACGCGGGACCGATGCGTGGCGGATAGAGCGGCTGGCTGCGGGCGGCGGCTGCGGACGCCAGGGAACGCGCAATCAGCACGCCCGCCAGCGCAGGTACGAACACGGATGCGCCGTTCCACTGGGCGGGGCGGCACTGGCTTGCGCCATACTCGCTTTCGCAATCCTTGAGCGCCTCGAACTTCGGTGCGTCGGCAACGCTGACCTTTTCCGACTTGCCGAATTCCAGATCGCAGGTCTGGGCGGTGACGGCCTGAGCGGCCTTGCATTCATCAAGCGAGGCAAAGGCAAGTGTCTGGAAGCCGTCGCCACTGGTCAGCGCGGCATCCTCTGGCGGCAGTTTTTGCTGGTTGCTGGGCCAGAAAGCCGCTGTCATCAGCAGGCCGATGGCCCCCAGAACGATGACTTCAGAGCGCTTCAATCGTCCCTCCCACTGTCGGATAGTAGGTCATCGAGGCTGCGTTCAGCATCCCCGCCATGATGGAAATCGCCGCGATGATGATGGCGGCAGAGAGCATGTTCTGCTGAATTTTCTCGGAAAGGCCAGGGACCAAGAACCGCGCCACCGCATAGGCCAGCAATTGCACGAGCAGCGCCACAGTTCCCCACACAATGCAGTCGGGCACGCTGGAGGCTTGCGCGATGGCCTTGGACAGCGGCAGCGCGAAGCCGATGAGGGAAGAGCCAAGTGCCAATGCCGCCGAGGCGTTGCCCTCGCGGATCAGCTTGATCTCGTCATGGCCCGTGATGCGAATGTAGATCACGGCGAAGACAAAACTCATGGTCACGCCAATCGCACCATACAGCGCGAAATTCGGAAGGCCGGAAAGAGACAGAGACAGCGTGCCCACCAGATGCTCCTTATTGAGAACTGCGAAGAAATCTGGTCGAGAATAGGGCTATGCGCCACGATCGAGCAATCACAACGTTTCAGAAAAGCGAAAGGGCCGCTGCTTTCGCCGCGGCCCCCCCTGCTTGTCTGCAAAACAGTGTGGTCTACTGCGCTACCACGCCTGCGTTCTTGAGCAGGGGAATCCAGCGCTCGTTCTCCCGCTTCACCAGGGCGGCAAGCGCGGCAGGCGAGGCGCCTGCGGTATCAGGAACGTCCGCACCAAGATCGACCAGACGCTTGCGCGCGGCCGGATCATTCACGGCGGCGGTGAGCGCCTGCGACAGCCTTGCCACGATGGGGGCTGGCGTGCCCTTGGGCGCGAAGACCGCATTCCAGGCCGAGACCTGGAAATTGGGCAGGCCCGCTTCCGCCGTCGTCGGCACATCCGGCAGGGCCGGGTTGCGCTGTGGCGAGGCGATGGCATAGGCCTTGATTGTGCCGCCCTTCACCTGCTGTGCCACCGAGACGATCTGGTCACACATGAAATCAACGGTGCCGCCGACGAGATCATTCATTGCTGGTCCCGTGCCACGATATGGGATGGCATTGATCTTGGTGCCCATTTCGGCCTGCAGCATGACGCAGGTGATGTGCGAGACGGAGCCGAGGCCCGCGTGTGCCTGGTTCACCTTGTCCTGGTTGCTCTTGGCGAAGGCAACGAATTCCTTGAGATCCTTGGGGGCAAGATCCTTCTTGCCGACAAGCACGATGGCCGTTCCGGCAGCAAGCCCGATGGGTTCGAAGTCGGTCTGCGGGTTGTAGCCGAGCTGCGGATACATGCCCGGCGCCGCACCGTGTGTGCCCATGTGGCCCATCATGATGGTGTAGCCATCCGCGGTGGCCTTGCTGGCCCGTGTGATGCCGGTGGTGCCGCCTGCTCCCGCCACGTTCTCCACGACGACCTGCTGGCCCATGGTGCGCGACATGCTTTCTGCCACGACGCGGGCCACGATGTCCGTCGGTCCACCGGCTGCGAAGGGCACGACCATGGTGATCGGCTTGTTGGGAAATTCCTGCGCCGAGGCGCTGGTTGCGTGCAATCCAGTCAGGGCCGTGGCTGCGGCTGCGGCAAGCAGCGTGCGCTTGGTGAGTGTTGTCATGGGTTCCTCCAAAGATCCGCCTGTGCGGAGTGATGTAAAATATAGTCAGAAAAAACGCGGCAACCAGTGCTGATTGCCGCGTTTTCGTTGCGCAATGGCTGTTGCGCTATTCGGTGAAGACTTCATCGCGTTTGCTGCGGATCGCAGGCAGCAAGGCGAAGACCAGCAGCAACACCGCCACGACCAGGAAGCCCAACGACAGCGGCCTTTCCACGAAGACCCAGAGCGAGCCGCGCGAGATCAGCATGGCTTGCCGGAGCTTCTCCTCCATCAGCTTGCCCAGCACGAAGGAGATGAGCAATGGTGCTGGTTCGAAGCCGTTCTTGATCAGGAAGTAGCCAAGAAGACCGAAGGCACCCGTTACCAAAACATCGAAGGGCTGGTTGTTGATGGAATAGACGCCGATGCAGCAGAACAGCAGGATCGCGGGGAAGAGCAAGCGATACGGCACCTTCAGCAGCTTCACCCACAGCCCGATGAGCGGCAGGTTGATGATCAGCAGCATCAGGTTGCCCACCCACATCGAGGCGATCATGCCCCAGAAGAGTTCGGGCTGCTTGGTCATGATCTGCGGACCTGGCACGATGCCATGGATGGTCATTGCGCCAACCATGATCGCCATCACGGCGTTGGGCGGAATGCCCAGCGTCAGCATGGGAATGAAGGAGGTCTGCGCACCGGCGTTGTTGGCGGCTTCCGGACCAGCCACACCCTCGATCGCACCGCGACCGAAGCGAGACGGATCCTTGGCGATCTTCTTCTCGATCGTGTAGGACGCGAAAGGACCGAGCACCGCACCATTGCCGGGCAGGATGCCCAGAATGGAACCGATGGCCGTGCCGCGCAAAATTGGCCAGTAGGATTGCCTGAAATCATCCTTCGTCGGCCACAAGCCCGTGACCTTGCCGGTGACGACATCGCGCGTCTCTGGATTCTCCAGATTGCGCATGATTTCGGCAAAGCCGATGGCACCCATGGCCAGCGTTGCGAACTCGATGCCGTCCGCCAGTTCCAGCATTCCGAACGTGAGGCGCTGTTCGCCCGATTCCAGATCCGAGCCGATGGTGGAGAGCAGCAGGCCCAGCGCCACCATGGCAAGCGCCTTGACGACTGAGCCGCGGGCGAGCGCCACGGCAAAGATCAACCCCATGACCATGAGCGAGAAGTAGTCGGCGGGACCAAATTTGAGCGCAAGCGCGGTGAGCGGAAGCCCGAGCACAGCGATGATCAAGGTCGCCACGCAGCCCGCGAAGAAGGAGCCCAGCGCAGCGATGGCGAGCGCTGCACCCGCTCGACCTTGTTTGGCCATCTGGTGGCCATCCAGCACGGTGACGACAGATGTCGCCTCGCCCGGGATATTCACAAGGATTGCGGTTGTGGAGCCTCCATATTGTGCGCCGTAATAAATGCCGGCCAGCATGATCAGCGCACCGGTCGGATCGAGCTTGTAGGTGATGGGCAGCAGCATTGCGATGGTGGCGATGGGGCCAACGCCGGGCAACACGCCGATGAGCGTGCCGATCAGCGCACCCATCAGGCAAAGCAGGATGTTGACGGGCAGCGGAATGATGAAGCTGGCGGCACCGGGCGCGATATCGACCGGTACGAATTTCATGACGACCATCAGGCCGCCCCAGAGATTGGCAAAAACGTCCATGAATCAATCCCCCCGGATCAGCGAATGAATGTCGGCCACAGCGGAATGGGCTGGCCGAGGGCGAACGGAAAAAGGAAGGCGCAGAACGCTGTGATGATGACGGCGAAAATCGTGCCTTCGCCCAGCTTGAAGTCATCCACCGCCATGCCTGCAAGCAACACCGTGATCACGCCCGAGATGGCAAGGCCAAGAAGGCGAATGGTGAGCCCGAAGAACAGGACCGAGGCCAGAATGAACACTGGGCCGCGCCATGGGATATGCTCCAGCTTCGGTCCCCTTGCGGTAAAGCTGGACGCGATGATGGCGACCGAAAGCACGCCGAGCAGCAGACAGAACAACCGCGGCACGGTGCCCGCGCCAAACGAGAAGCCGCGCATGACGCCCAGATTGCTCATGGCGAAATAGGCCACGACGGAAATGGCGAGAAGTGCAATGCCGCCGATGAAGTCTTGCGGACTCTTGATCGGACCGGTTGCAGTTTCAGTGTCATCAGCCATTTGGCGTCTCCCCAGACATAATTTTAATAAGCATTCTTGTTGTGTGGATAGGGCTAGCGGGTTTTCACGACAGCCGCAATCCGGGTGATGGATGAATCCACTGACGGTGATGGATCATAGGTCAGTGCGGCTTGGCGCAGGAAGGTCATGAACTCGTCGCGCATGGTGTGCTTTTGCTGATGCCGCCAGACCATGCAGACCATCGCGCCTGACGGGGCGGGCGAGAGGGCCACGCCTGCGATCGGGCGGAAGCAGACGCCCGGACAGGACAGGCCCACCACCCAATCGGGAACCAGAGCCACGCCCATGCCCGACGCAACCATGGCGAGAATGGCAGGCTTCTCCGTGGTGTCCTGCAGGATGCGCGGCACCAGGCCGGCCGAGGCGAAATACGCCATCACCAAATCATAGGCGTAGGGTCTTGCCCGTTTCGCCGGAATGATGACTGGTTCATCCGCCAGATCGCTCATCAGCACAGCATGTCTGCGGGCGAGGCGGTGGCTGTCGGGCAGGAGCGCGAACAGCTTCTCCTCGCGCAACACCTCAAAGGGAAATTCCCCGGCGTGGGTTGGCGGTCGCGTGAGCGCAATATCGAGCCGTCCCGTGCGCAGCATTTGCAATTGCGGTCCCGTCATCACCTCGGTCAGGCGGATGTCCACACGAGGGTGCCTGGTGCGCAGGCTGTTGAGAGCCTGGGGCATGAAGCTGGCGGAAGCCGCATCCACTGCGCCGATGCGCAGCGTCATGCCACCGCCATCGGCCGCCTCGCGGGCGTTGCGTGCGGCATCCTCGGTGCGAGCAAGGATCGCCTTGGCATCCTCCAGGAAGGTGAGCCCTGCGCGTGTCAGGGTCACGGCACGCGTGGTGCGGTTCAGCAGCCGGACGCCGATGCCTTCCTCGAGGGTGCGGATCAGACGCGACAAAGCCGTAGGTGCCACATGCAAACGTTCGGCCGCGCGACCGAAATGCATCTCCTCCGCCACTGCGATGTAGCTCTTGATCTGCCTCAGGTCCAAAAGCCCCTCCGCCTGAACTAAAGTTGCGCTATCTAACCAGAACGCGCAATAAAAACTATATGTATTCCATTATGAATTCGATTGGCTGCAATACCAGATTGCAGTTTGCCATGATCTCGCCAACCATAGGGGGGAGACACGAGGAAACACGTCTATGTCACCCACAAGCCAGCCCGCCACCAATCGCCGCTATCGCATCGCCGTCATCGCCGGAGACGGCATCGGCAAGGAGGTGATGCCGGAAGGTGTGCGCACACTGGAGGCCGCCGCGAAGAGGCACGGTTTCCAGCTGGAATGCGATCATTTCGATTTTTCCAGCTATGATTACTACGCCAAGCATGGCCAGATGGTGCCCGATGACTGGAAAACACAGATCGGCGGTCATGACGCCATCTTCTTCGGCGCTGTGGGCTGGCCCGAGAAAATCCCGGATCACATTTCGCTTTGGGGGTCGTTGCTGCGCTTCCGGCGGGATTTCGACCAGTATGTGAACCTGAGACCTGTGAAGCTGATGCCGGGCGTGCCCTCGCCGCTGGCAGGGCGCAAGCCGGGCGATATCGATTTCTACGTGGTGCGCGAGAACACGGAGGGCGAATATTCCTCCGTCGGCGGGCGCATGTATGGCGGCACCGCACGCGAGATCGTCATCCAGGAAACAGTGATGAGCCGCATCGGCGTCGATCGCATCCTCAAATTCGCTTTTGAACTGGCGATGAAGCGTCCGAAGAAGCACCTGACCTCTGCCACCAAATCCAACGGCATTTCCATCACCATGCCTTATTGGGACGAGCGCGTGGCCGAGATGAAGAGGGGCTACCCTGACCTGAGGGTGGACCAGTACCACATCGACATACTGACCGCACATTTCGTGCTGCACCCCGACTGGTTTGATGTGGTCGTGGCGTCGAACCTGTTTGGCGATATTCTTTCTGATCTTGGCCCGGCCTGCACGGGCACCATCGGCATCGCGCCTTCCGCCAACATCAATCCCACGGGGGAGTGCCCATCCCTGTTCGAGCCAGTGCATGGCTCCGCGCCCGATATTGCAGGGCAAGGCATCGCCAATCCGGTGGGCCAAGTGTGGTCTGCCGCGATGATGCTGCAGCATCTGGGCGAGCAGCAGGCGCATGATGATATCGTCGCTGCCATCGAGCGGGTGCTGTCCAGCGAAAAGGGCCGCACGCGCGATCTGGGCGGCAGGCTCTCGACGGCGGAAGCGGGCAAGGCGCTGGCGGGGGAGGTATGATGTTTCTCCTTCTCCCGTGGGAGAAGGTGGTCGCCCCTTGGCGGCCGGATGAGGGCAAATCCTGGCGCTCAGGTATTCGCCCTCATCCGTCTGCCTCCGGCAGCCACCTTCCGCCGAGGAGGAAGGGAAGGAGAGCAGCGCCATGACATCCACTCCCGCCGACCGCATCCTGTTCCCCGGCTTTCGTACCTTCGATGTGGATGTGGACGGCGTGACCATTCATGGCGTGACAGGTGGCGCGGGACCGCCGGTTCTGCTGCTGCATGGCTATCCGCAGACCCATGCGATCTGGCACAGGCTGGCTCCAAAGCTTACCAAGCGCTTCACGGTGATTGCGACCGATCTCACGGGATATGGCGACAGCGGCAAGCCTGTGTCCGATGCGCACCATGCGCCCTATCGCAAATCCGCGATGGCGCGGGATCAGGTGCGGGCGATGGCGGCGTTGGGGCATACGCGCTTTCATCTCGTGGGCCATGACCGGGGAGGGAGGGTTGCCCACCGCATGGCGCTCGACCACCCCGATGCAGTGCGCACGCTGACCACGCTCGATATCGCGCCGACTCTCCACATGTACCGCAACACATCCGATGCCTTCGCGCGGGCCTACTGGCACTGGTTCTTCCTGGTGAAGGCAGCGCCCGTGCCGGAGACGATGATCGGCGCGGACCCGCTGTTCTTCCTGCGTCAGCACATGAGCCGCGGCGCAAAGGGCGTTGGTCTGTTCGATCCAGTGGCGTTCGCGGAATACGAGCGATCCTTCCAGCTGCCCGGCGCGATCCATGCGGCCTGCGAGGATTACCGGGCATCGGCCACGGTGGACATGGCGCAGGATGCCGCTGATCTCGGGCGGCTGAGGATCACGGCGCCCATGCTGGCGCTGTGGGGTGCAGACGGAGCCGTGGGCAAGTGCTTCGACGTGCTGGCGAGTTGGCGGGACTGGGCGGATGACGTGCGCGGCGAAGCGGTGGCCAGCGGGCATTATATCCCGGAGGAGACTCCGGAGGTTTTGCTGACGTTGCTGGGTGGGCACTTGCAATGACAGCCTGGCGCATTGGCATGGCGGTTGTTTCCCGCTAACGCCTTTGACAACCCCCAAGAGGCAGCATGTTCGGCATCCCCCTGAATGAACTCGGCTTCGTAATCGTCGGCCTGCTTGTGGGCGGTGTGGCGACGGGATTGCTGGCCGGGCTGTTCGGCGTGGGTGGTGGCGCGATCATTGTGCCGGTGATTTACGGCGTCTTCGGCCTCATGAACGTGCCGGAGGACTTGAGGATGCCGCTTTCCGTCGGCACCAGCCTCGCCGTGATCATTCCCACTTCGATCCAGTCCTTTCGCACGCATTATGCCAAAGGCGCTGTGGACATGGACGTGCTGAAGCTCTGGGCCGTGCCGGTAATCCTCGGCGTGGTCATCGGCAGCTATCTCGCGCGCTTCGCGCCGCCCGCCTTGTTCAAGCTCGTGTTCATCGGCGTGGCTTCGCTGACCGCCGTGAAGTTGCTGTTTGGGGGCAATTGGGGCAGGCTTGGCGCTACCATGCCAACCGGCTTCATCATGAAGCTCTACGGCGCAATCATCGGTCTCCTGTCCTCACTGATGGGCATCGGCGGCGGGCAGTTGGCGAACCTGCTGATGACGCTCTACGGAAAGCCCATCCACCAGGCGATTGCCACCTCGTCGGGCCTGGGTGTGCTGATCTCCGTGCCTGGCGCACTGGGTTTCATGCTGGCGGGATGGCCGAAGATGGACGCACTGCCGCCGCTTTCCATCGGCTTCGTCTCGCTGATCGGCCTTTTGCTGATCGCACCGACCAGCGCCTTTGTGGCGCCATACGGGGCACGCCTCGCGCACCGGCTGCCGAAGCGCAAGCTGGAGGTGGCCTTCGGGATTTTCCTGGTGCTGGTCTGCCTCAGGTTTTTGTGGTCGATTGTGGTGTGAGCGCGCCGAGTTCGTGCAGACGTGTCCGTGCTATGTTCGCTCTTGCCAAGCTTGATTGCAGCCGTTCTCGCCACCTTGGCCCGCGGGATATTGCATCCTCGTAAGCTTCTAGCAGATCATCGGGTCGTTCTTCCGCCAGCGCATTGATGAGGAATTCCGCTTGCCGTCGGTCTTTCCTTGACTTCAGACTATCGGGTCCGTCCTTGCGTCTGTCAGCCACAATCAACTTGTGGATGGCAAACCGCTCAGGGCGCGGAATCTGGACGAGCACGCCATTTCGGTAGGGGACTGCGACTTTGATCGGCTCTGCGATAAGGTAATTCAAGTAATGTAAGGATTGTGCGTGGACGCCGAGCGCCGCAAGAGGGCGCAGGGTTTCATTCTCTTCGAAAGATGGCGTCAGGAATTCCACCAAGGTCTCGCTGCGCGTCTGCTTCCAGCGCCACGTCTTGTTTCTGTCGAGTGATGGAACGGCCTCAAAAGAAAAGTCGGAGAGAACCTTGTGCAATTGCTCCGAAACGACATCACCAAGTGCAAGTGACAGTCGTTCGAAGCTGGCGATATCGAGATCGTTCGTCTGTGCTGTCTCGTCAAAACCATAGCGGATACCGAGTTCGCCTTCATAGAGGCGAAAGGCGTGAGTGCCAACGATTGTGCCGCCAAGCCTAAACACGCCAGCGCCAGCGAGGCCCGCGAGAAGGCTGCCTGTTCCTGCGTCAACGCTTAGAAAATTCTCAGCGCGGAGAATGCGGATAAGGCGGGTGCGGTAAGCACGTCGCTCCGTCTTTTGATCCTTCGCCATCTTCATGCGTTCAATACGGCCGCGCATGACGTCGCTGTCCTCGCCGAGATAGATTTTGCGGACGTCCGATCCGATCCTATAGCTGTCGTACCAATACGCGTGGCCCTTGGCGGTTTTGAACAGCGTGGGTGTTCCGCGAAGGTCAGCGACTGCCTCATCCCGCAGGGATTGCAGGAGGTCTGAATAAGCGGCGTGCGCGACAGCGGAGTGATGACGGATCATGACATATTCAACAATCTTTGAAATTGTTGAATATCATCATATTCAACAGAAAACAAGTTTGTTGAATATCAGTTTGCACAATACAATCGAAAAGCGTTGAACACGTCCATTTTGCAATTCGCCGCATCAACCGCTACCTCAACCCCATGACCTCATTGCTCACCCCCCGCGACATCCGGTTCTCGGTTGCGCCGATGATGGACTGGACCGACCGGCATTGCCGCTCGTTCCATCGCATCCTGTCGCGTCATGCGCGGCTTTACACCGAAATGGTGACGCCGGGCGCGGTGATCCATGGGGATCGTGAGCGGATCATCGGCTTCGGAACGCATGAGCATCCGGTTGCCGTGCAGCTCGGCGGATCGGACCCTGCGAAACTGGCGGAAGCCGCGCGGATTTGCGCGGACGAAGGCTATGCCGAGATCAACCTCAATTGCGGCTGTCCATCGGACCGCGTGCAGGGCGGGCATTTCGGCGCATGTTTGATGCGTGAGCCTGATCTCGTCGCGCAATGCGTGGCGGCGATGAAGGCCGCGGTGCGCATTCCGGTCACCGTGAAATGCCGCATCGGCGTCGATGATCAGGATCCCGAGCAGGCACTGTTCGGATTGGCCGACACGGTGATTGCAGCGGGAGCGGACATGCTTGTCGTCCATGCCCGCAAAGCCTGGCTGCAGGGCCTGTCGCCCAAGGAAAACCGCGAAGTGCCACCGCTGGATCACGCCCTCGTGCATCGGCAGAAGCGGGCCTTTCCAGCCGTTCCGATGGTGATCAACGGCGGCATCACGACGGTGGCGGAGAGCCTCGACCATCTCTCGGCGATGGATGGCGTGATGCTGGGCCGCGCGGCTTATCAGAATCCTGAGCTGTTGCTGGAAGTTGATCCTGCGCTGTTTGGCGAGCCAGCACCCGTTGCCGATGCCTTCGAGGCGCTGGAGGCGTTCCGGCCCTATGTCGCGGGACAGTTGGCAAAGGGGGTGCGGCTCCACAGCATGACGAAGCATCTGCTGGGGCTGTTTCCAGGTCAACCCGGTGCGCGGCTCTACCGCCGTCACCTCTCCACCGAGGGCTTGAAGCCTGGCGCCGGACTGGCGGAATACGATGCGGCGATTGTCATTGTGCGCAAGGCGCTGTTGCGTCGCATGGAGGCAATAGCCGCATGACGCAATTTGAGGAACTTGTGCGGGAAAGCTTCACCCGCCAGACCATCATGACGACCATCGGCGCGACACTCGAAACCATCGAGAAGGGGAAGGCCGTGATTGCGTTGCCCTATGCCAAGCACATCTGCCAGCAGCATGGTTTCCTGCACGCCGGTGTCGTCACCACCATCGTCGACAGCGCCTGCGGCTATGCGGCGGTGACGATGATGCCGGAGAA
>JANNEO010000031.1:0-8300 GCA_031378805.1 Hyphomicrobiales bacterium | reverse complement strand
AATCGTTGGTGCTACCGTCGCACTGACCGCCTGGTTTTTTCTCGCCCGCGGCTTTGCAGCCAGAGGCAAAAGCCGTTGGCGGCCCGTGATGGTGTGCCTGCCTCTATTGCTGGGATCGATCGGGTATGGCCTGTTCTGGTTCGGATTCTTCTCGGCACCACAGACCGCAGTGCAATTCCATGCGGTGCGACTGACGGTCCAGCACTTCGCAGGGCCTCTGCTGCCCTGGATCGGGGCCGCGTGGCTGGCGCTTTCGGCATGGCTGCTGCTGCCACTCTTGCGGCAACGAGCCTGACACACTATACAACTTTCATCTCGTCGGGGTGCCCGGAGGCTTTCGAGCCAGGGCTGAGAGACGCTAGGGCGCAAGCCTGATCGTTAACCCGCCGAACCTGATCCGGGTCATGCCGGCGGAGGAATCGAGATGAGCTTGGCTCTTGAGGGCCGTGGCGCGGGCCGGATCGCGCTGCCCATTCTGTCCGCAGCAGGTCTGAAAGACCTTGCCCTGTCCATTGGCAAGGCCATCGTCAGCCCGCAAGTCGTGGCGCTGTTGGGCGCCGGGCTGATCTGGGAGGGCGCGGTGTGGTTTTTCGCATTGCCCCTGTGGTATCTCCCCGCCCCCAGTCATGTCGCGGTCACCGTGGTGCGCAATCTGCATCTCATCTTGCCAAGTGCGGGCGTGACGGCACTCGAGACGCTGCTTGGCCTGATGATCGGCATTGCCATCGGCATGGCGCTGGCGCTTGGCATGGGGGCATCGCGCTGGCTGGCACGGGCGCTCTCCCCACTGGCCGTGGTCAGCCAGGCCATACCCTTTATGGCGCTGGCACCGCTGATGATGATCTGGTTCGGCTTTGGCATCACATCGAAAGTGGCGATGGCCGCCATCACCATCTTCTTCTCCGTCACGGCCGCTTTCTACGAGGGGTTGCGCCGGGCGGATGAAAACCTCATCGACCTGGCCAGGCTCTATGGCGCATCGCCATGGCAGATCCTGTTCAACATCCGTGTGCCGTCGGCCCTGCCGCATCTGTGCGCCGGTCTGAAGCTGGCCGCAGCCTACGCGCCGCTCGGTGCGATTGCGGGAGAGTGGGTGGGGTCTGACGGCGGGCTTGGCATCATGATGACCTATCACAACGCCCGGATGCAGACCGACATGGTGTTCGCCGCCATGGTCGTGCTGGTCGTTTTCTGTCTGGCGACCTGGTTCCTGATGTCGCTGCTCACGCGGCATCTGCTGCGCAACTTCCCGGACACGCTGAACCAGCCACGCTCCTGATCTCCCTTTTGCTTCACCCCTTCCCATCCGACATGGAGGTTCAATGACCCGCCGTCTCTTTGCACTGCTCTTGACAGTGTTCGCGTTGATTTCAGCGCCCCCTTCACAGGCCCAGCAACCGGACAAGCTGGTGCTGCTGCTCGACTGGTTCGTGAACCCGGACCATGCCCCCATCATCATCGCCAAGGAGCGCGGGCTTTTTGCCAAGCGGGGGCTTGATTTGCAGATCGTGGAACCATCCGATCCGTCTGCCCCTCCCCGGCTGATCGCAGCAGGGCAAGGCGACATGGCGATCAGCTACCAGCCGAGCTTCACCCGCGCGGTCAAGCAGGGGATTCCGGTGATCCGCGTCGGCACGGTCATCGCCACGCCGCTCAACACGCTCACCGTGCTTGCCGATGGCCCGATCAAGACGCTGGCCGACCTCAGGGGGAAAACGATCGGCTATTCCGGCTCCGGCATTCAGGACATGATGCTGAAGACCATGTTGAAAAGCGTGGGCATGACAGAGGCGGACGTGAAACTCGTGAACGTCAACTTCGCCCTCACCGTGGCGCTGGTTTCGGGCCGAGCCGATGCAATCATCGGCGGCTTCCGCAACTTCGAGGGGACGGAGATCGAACTGGCAGGCAAGAAGCCGAAGATGTTCTTTCCCGAGGAGCACGGCGTGCCGCCCTATGACGAATTGATCTATATCGTGAAGCAGGACCGGTTCGGCGAGGCGAAGTTCGACAAGTTCTTTGCTGCTGTCGAAGAAGCGACCATGGCGATGCTGAACGATCCGGCAGGGACATGGGCCACCTTCGTCAAGGCGCATCCCAAGCTTGACGACACCTTGAACAAGCGGGCCTGGGCCGACACACTGCCACGCTTCCAAGCCTCGCCAAAGGCGGTGGACCCGGATCGCTATCTTGCCGTTGCCGAGTTCATGCGGCAGGCTGGCATCATCGACAAGGTCGAGCCCATCGAGCGCTACATCGGCAAGCGTTGAGGGTGCGGCCTTTCGACCTGAGGGCCCATGCATCTCTTCTTCGATTCCGCTCAGCTTCGACACCAGCCGAAGCAATTCATGGTTGCGGGCAAAGTGTCCTCACCGCTCGAGAATCCGGAGCGGGTGACACTTCTGTCGGCACGGCTGGTTGCGGCTGGCCTCACGCGAGTGGAGCCCGGCGATCATGGCATGGCGATGATCCGCGCCGTGCATGATGCGGACTATCTCGCATTTCTCGAAAGCGCCTACGGCGAATGGCAGAAGCTGCCCAATGCTGGTCCAGAGGTTTGGCCGAACATCCATCCCTATCGCGGCAGCGGCGCTGATCTGGCGCGCAAGTCCCCGCCGAAGGGTGGGATTGTTGGACAGGCTGGCTGGTATATTGGCGACATGGCGGTGGCGATGGGCGAAGGCAGCTGGGCCGCTGCCCATGCCTCGGCGCAAACCGCCATCGCAGCGGCCAATGCCGTGCTGACAGGCCATGCTGCAGCCTTTGGCTTGTGCCGCCCGCCCGGCCACCACGCCTATTGTGACCGGGCCTGCGGCTTCTGCTTCCTCAACAACGCCGCGATTGCCGCCGAGACGCTGCGCAAGCGTTTCGACAAAGTCGCCATCCTCGATTTCGATACGCATCATGGCGACGGCACGCAGGCGATCTTCTATGATCGCGGCGACGTGCTGGTGGCATCGACACACACCGATCCCACCCACTATTACCCTTTCTATTCGGGCTTCGCGGAGGAAACCGGGCGCGGCAAGGGCAAGGGTGCCAATCTCAATGTTCCGCTATCGCCAGGTGCAGACGATGCGACCTATGCAGCAGCCTGTCTGCGACTGGCGGAGGCGGCACGGGCTTTTGGTGCGCAAGCCCTTGTGCTCTCGGCTGGATGGGATGCACACCATCTGGACCCGTTGTCCAAGCTTGCGGTCACGACGCGGGCGTTCGACACCCTCGGCGGCATTTTCGGCAGGTTGAAACTGCCGACGGTCATCCTGCAGGAAGGCGGGTATTCGCTGGAAGCCGCAGGCGAGGCCGCGCCCGCCTTCATCACGGCCTTCCGCACAGCCCGGTGAATGTTCAAAACCGAGTCTACGTTGTCTTTCGGGCTTTACCGTCATGGTTAACAAGACGTAAATGGTGTCATGACTACGAGAACGATACGAATCCGTGTCGCTGCGGCCGCCGATGCAGCGGGTGTCGCTGGCGTTCACGATGCAGCCTGGATGGAGGCCTATCGGGGCATCATTCCCGGGGCGCATCTCGAGCGCATGGTGCAGCGACGGGGTAGCCGCTGGTGGGGCAATGCCATCGCCAAGGGCAGCCGCATCGCCGTGCTCGATTTCGATGACAAGATCGTGGGCTATGCCAGCTATGGGCGCAACAGGGCAACTTCCCTCCCCTATCGGGGCGAAATCTTCGAGCTTTACCTGCTGCCGGAATATCAAGGCGTCGGGTTTGGACGCAGGCTCTTTTCGGCAGCGCAGCGGGAACTCGCAAACCATGGACTGACGTCCATCGTGGTCTGGACACTCGGCGATAACGAGCGGGCCGTGCAGTTCTACGAGAAACTGGGTGGGTTGATGGTCGGCCGTGCCCACGAGACTTTCGGGACCGTGTCGCGCGAACGTCTGGCATTCGGTTGGCAATAGCAGAGGCGGGCGCTTCGCTCCGTCACTTTCAGAGCCTTGAAGACAGGTTCAGTGACTTGCAGATGTGCAAATTCACATTGCCAATATTCAATCCTTCAGGAAAGAAGAATACGCTGTGGCATTCCCCGCAGCAATTGCGCTGAGGCAGAACGGCAGGGTGTTGCGGCATGTGGAAATTCCTCGGGCTTGCTCATCTCAGCTTCAATGAACAGCTTTTGGTGCTGCTGATTGCGATCTGTGCGTCATTTGCCATCGGCTGGGTCATGGACATGATCATGGGCAGAATCGGCTTTGGCCTGTTCGGCAACGCGTTCATTTCCATGATCGGGATCGCCGTGGGGGTATGGATCTACAAGACCTATCTCGGCAGCCTGGTCAGGCCAGACCTGACCAAGGCGATGGGCGTGATCATCGCCTCGATCATGCTCCACCTCGTGGTGCTCTCGGTGCTCCGGCGTCTGTTCCGGCTTTAGGGCTCAATTCAGCGTCCCCAGTGCCTTGACCACGGCATCACCCATGTCGGTGGTGCTGACCGCATTCTGGCCCTTGGCTGCGATATCCGCCGTGCGCACGCCGTCTGCCAGCACCGCCGCCATCGCCTTGTCCAGCAGGTCGGCGGCCTCGACCAGTCCGAAGGAATAGCGCAGCGCCATCCCGAAAGAGCCGATCATCGCCAGCGGATTGGCCATGCCCTTCCCTGCAATATCGGGCGCGGAGCCATGCACTGGCTCGTAAAGTGCCTTGCGCTTGCCCGTCTTCGCGTCGGGTGCGCCGAGTGAGGCAGACGGCAACATACCCAGCGACCCTGTCAGCATCGCTGCGATATCGGACAGCATGTCACCAAACAGGTTGTCGCAAACGATCACATCATATTGCTTAGGCCAGCGCACCAGCTGCATTCCGCAGGAGTCCGCCAGATGATGGTCCAGTTCCACATCCCTGTATTCGCGCTGATGAACATCGGTGACGACCTTCTTCCACAGCACGCCGGACTTCATCACGTTGTGCTTTTCCGATGAGGTCACCTTGTTGCGGCGCACCTTTGCAAGGTCAAACGCCACACGCGCAATGCGCTCGATCTCGTGCGTGGTGTAGACCTGCGTGTCGACAGCACGCTGCTCGCCGTTCTCCAGCGTCACGATCTCCTTCGGCTCGCCGAAATAGACGCCGCCGGTAAGCTCGCGCACGATCATGATGTCGAGACCCTCGATGATCTCCGGCTTGAGGGACGAGGCCGAGGCCAGCGCGGGATAGCAGACGGCAGGGCGCAGGTTGGCGAAAAGCTGCATTTCCTTGCGCAGCCGCAGCAGGCCCGCCTCGGGCCGCGCGTCATAGGGCACATCGGCCCATTTCGGCCCTCCGACCGCACCAAACAGCACGGCATCCGCCGCCTGCGCACGGGCCATGGCGTCATCGCTGATCGCCACCTTGTGCGCATCATAAGCCGCACCACCCACCAGATCGCGCTCGGTGTTGAACGAGGCGATGCCCGCCTTGCCGAACCAGCCCGCCACCTTCACCACCTCCTTCGCCACCTCGGGGCCGATGCCATCGCCGGGGAGCAGGAGAACATTATGGGTGGCCATGGCAGGAGCTTTCGAATGCAGGATTTCGTTAACCACGTTTGCTGGCGCGGCGGCAATGGCGCTTGCCTAAAGCCTCGGAATCACGCGCGCAAGTGGTGAAGCTGATTCGTTGGGTGTTCGTTCCGGGTTTGGGTTCGCGCGGGGGGTGAGCCGGTCAGGATGGGACAGGGTGGCGGGGGTGGTGTTAGGGAGTTGGTAGGACATCAAGCACAATAAACTTGCCAAACGTACTACTTATAGGTACGCTTATTCCGTGATCAAGAGTTTCAAGAACCGTCTGACCGATGATCCCTATCAGGGCCTTGCCCCACGCGCTGTTCCTGCGGATGTCGCTAAGCGAGCGGTTCAGAAGCTCTTTCTGATCAATACGGTGACACGTCTTGAGGACCTGCGGGTTCCGCCCGGCAATCGGCTGGAAATCCTGAAGGGAAACCGATCGGGACAGCATTCCATCCGCGGCAATGATCAATGGCGCATCTGTTTTGTCTGGAAAGAAGGAGAGGCTCATGACGTTGAATTCTGCGACTACCACTGACGCACTGGCCTCGCCGCGCATTCCGCTGCCGCATCCCGGCGAGGTTCTGCGCTGCGAATTCCTGGAGCCGATGGGCCTCTCGGTCTATGCCGTCGCCAAGGCCATTGGCGTGTCGCGCAGCCGGATCAACGAGATCGCCCATGGACGGCAAGGCATCACCGCAGCCATGGCGCTGAGGCTCGGCGCGTTCTTCGATGTGGACCCGCAGTGGTTCATGAACATGCAAAGCACATATGATCTGCGGCTCGCGCGGGAGACAGTGGATGTGTCTGGGATTGTTGGGAGGAAAGCAGCGTAGCTGGCGTGAGACAAAGCCTTGCAAATCATTGTCAAATATGACTAAATAAACAGCCAATGATTTTGATCCGTCCCATTTCTTGGCTGAAGGGTGCCCGGCGGGATTTTGAAGCCTTCCCGTTCGAGGCGCAGGAGGACGCGGCGCAAGCCTTGTCCATCGCTGCGCGGGGCGGAAAGGCCGACGTGGCTAAGCCCTTCAAGGGGGTAGGAAGCGGCATGTTCGAGATTGCGCTGAAGCATCGCGGCGATGCGTTTCGCGTGATCTACGCCGTGCAGACCGGCGATGCGCTCTGGGTCGTTCATGCGTTCCAGAAGAAGTCAAAGAGCGAAATCAAGACGCCGCAAAGCGAGGTCGATCTGATCCGCGAGCGTCTCAAACGGCTTAAGGAGTTGTTGAAATGAGCAATGACGACATCGAATTGGTTCACGGCAGCGGCAATGTCTTCCGTGACCTTGGCCATCCCAATCCCGAAGTGTCCCAGCTGAAAGCCATCCTTGCGGCGAAGATCATCGGCGTGCTTGACGCTGGCGCGATCAGCGTTCGCCGGGCGCAGGAGATCACGGGCTTCGCGGCGGCGGATTTCTCCCGCATCCGCAATGCCAGACTGTCGCGGTTCACCATTGATCGTCTCATGGCGATGCTGGACAGGTTTGATCAGGATGTCGAGGTAACGGTGAGCGTGCGGCCAAAGCGGGCGCAGGTGGCGGTCGGAGTGGTGTTGGCGGGGTGAGGGAGAGGCTCATGACGTCGCCAACGCCATTGGCGTGCCGCGCAGTCGGATCAACTAGATCACCCGCGAAATCGTATGGTTCGCTGCGGTTTGTCGATGAAACTAACGTTCGGTTAATCCGCATAAAAATTAAATGTTCCGCACAGGCCCGCGCTTTTAATATCTTTTGGAGCGCTTATTGACCTGAAGATCGCCATTCCAAGCAGTCGAGTTTGGCCGATGAATACACTATCGTAAAATACGATATAGCGGGCGCGATCCTTTAATGCCGTTCGGCACAACATATTTCCTTGTTCCAGCTTTCCTGGGTCTCGATCCATACGAAAAACTTCTGCTGTCACCTTACGTGGACTTGCGTCATCCCACTCGCGCCAAGATGCCGCAACTTGCGTCAGACCTACAGTGTTTCCGTTCGCAAATGTCAAAGACATTTTACTGCCCGCTGTCGCGAAACGAGGATTTCCAGACAATTTGATTGAACCAGTAATTGCCTGTGCTGTCCGGCTCATAGGCTCAAAAGACCGCTTGTCCTGCCAAACATGTCGCTCGATTGCAGATTGAGCCATCACGATATCTGGCGCGGGCCAGCACAGCACGCAAACAGCCAACAAGAGCTTTAAGCGCTCAGTCATGTTGAACATACTTATGAAAATTTCCATTGTAATCCTCCACCACCCGCTCCCCATCGCCACCCGACAGATACCCCCGCCCCACAGGCACCTTCCCATAACCCCCCGGAATATCCAGCACATACTCCGGCTGGCAAAGCCCCGACAGCCGCCCGCGCAGTGCAGCCACGATCTTCTGACCTTCCTTAATCGACATCCGGAAATGCCCCGTGCCGGGCGCAAGGTCCGGGTGGTTCAGCCGGTAGGGCATCACCCGGTTGTCGACGAAGGCGCGCATGAGGTCGGCCAGCGTGTCCGGATTGTCGTTGACGCCCTTGAGCAGCACGCTTTGCGAGACCAGCACCACGCCCGCATCCGCCAGCCGCGCCAGCGCCGCCTTCGCTTCTTGCGTGAATTCCCGCGCATGGTTGGCGTGGATCGCCACATAGGTTGCCACGCCCTTCGCCCGTAGAGCCTTCGCAAAGGCTGGTGTGACACGCCCGGGATCAACCACCGGCACGCGGGTGTGCCAGCGGATCACCTTGACATGCGGGATCGCGGCCAGCCGCTGCGTGATCTCGCCCGCCCGGCGCGGCGTGAGAATGAACGGGTCGCCGCCGGTG
>JANNEO010000161.1:0-9767 GCA_031378805.1 Hyphomicrobiales bacterium | reverse complement strand
ATACCTGAAAGCACCCGATGCGCATCCTGATCACCAACGACGACGGCATTCACGCCCACGGCCTTGCTGTGCTGGAGGCGATTGCCCGGCAGCTCTCCGATGATGTCTGGGTCGTGGCGCCCGAAACCGACCAAAGCGGCGTCTCGCACTCGATTTCGCTGAATGATCCGCTGCGCCTGCGCAAGATCGCGGACAAGCGCTATGCCGTGAAGGGCACGCCGACGGATTGCGTGATCATGGGCATCCGGCATCTTCTTCTGGAGAACAAGCCGGACCTCGTGCTGTCGGGTGTCAACCACGGGCAGAACGTGGCGGAGGACGTGACCTATTCCGGCACCATCGCGGGCGCCATGGAAGGCACGATCCTGGGCGTGCGCTCCATCGCGCTCAGCCAGGCCTATGGACCGGGCAACCGCGATGATATCCACTGGGATTGCGCCCAGCATCACGCGCCGGGCATCATCCGCAAAGTGCTGGAAACGGGCTTCCCGAAAAACACGCTGGTCAATATCAACTTCCCGAACTGTGCCCCCTCGGAGGTCACCGGCACCGCCAGCACCGTGCAGGGCCAGCGCAATCAGGAACTGCTGCGCGTGGATGAACGCGCCGATGGTCGCATGAAACCCTATTTCTGGATCGCCTTCGCCCGCGGCAAGGTGATCCCTGCCGAGGGGACCGATCTGCACGCGCTGGCGGAAAAGCGCATCTCGATCACGCCGATCAAGCTCGACCTGACGGATTTGCCCACAGCTACGGAGTTCGCCCGTGTCCTCGGCGGCTGATCACGGTGCCTGCCCGCGGCCGAGCCTGGACAACGGCAACCACGAGGCGCTGGGCAGTTTTCTCCTGATGCTGCGGGCCAGGGGCTACCGTGACATGGCGCTGTTGACGGCTCTCGAGCGTGCGCCACGCGATGCCTTTGTGCCGCTGCCCTATGTCGGCTTTGCCTATCAGGACATGGCGATCCCGCTGGCCTGCGGGCAGGAGGCCACGCCGCCGCTGGCCGTGATCGAGACTGTGAACGCCCTGCAGCTGAACCCATCGCACCATGTGTTGGAAATCGGCACGGGCAGCGGCTGGCAGACCGCGCTCATCGCCGGGTTGTGCCAGGCTATTGTCAGCGTCGAGCGTTTCCGAACCCTCGCGGAAGAAGCCGATCAGAAGCTGCAAAGACTTGGCTTCACGGGTGCCGTGGTGGCACATGGGGACGGGCAGGGTGGGATGCCTGCGGGGGCACCATTTGACCGCATCATCATCAATGCCGCCGTGGACGAGATTTCGCCGCTGCTTCTCGCCCAGCTTGCGCCCGGCGGGCAGATCATCGCGCCCATCGATGGGGAGAACGGCCAGCGTCTGACCCGTTTTCGCCTGCAAGGCGACGGGGTGCAGGCCAGCGATCTTGGCCCTTGCCGTTGCGGACCTTTGATGTCTGGTGCCGCCGTTCATTTGTAGCCTGAACAAAAAAGACCTGTGCCGGATGTAATTTTCTGCTTTCCGGAAACGCCTCCTTAACCTGACTGGTTCATTAATGGCGTAGTCAGTGTTGCGTATCAGGGTGTTGAATAATGCGTACCCGAGTTGCGTCTTGCGAGAGCAAGAGGGTTTTGAAGATCATGGCGGCGGCCTTGCTGGCCAGCGCCTCAGCTGCTTGCAGCGATTCCTCCCGGTTCGGAGAGAATCCCTTCGGCAATCCGTTCGCTTCGGCGGCCACCGGCAAGGTTGATCGCATGGCGACCAATTCGCTGCCCAGCCGTACAGCGCCGGTCGGCTCCGTTACCAGCCAACCCCTGGCCGCACCCCAGCCTTTGCCTGCACCACTGTCGAGAACATCCGTCAGCAACCCGCTGAACCCTGCCCAGACCGCTGCTGCACCATCACCGCTGCCGCGTGTCGCATCCGCCACCTTGCAACAGGCATCGCCCATAGGCGGCTCCGCCGCGGGCTGGACAGCCACCGGCGGAACGCCCGTGAGTGTCGGTGCGGGTGAAACGGCCAGCACGCTCTCCGCTCGTTACGGTGTTCCTGCTGCGGCTATCACCGCGGCCAATGGCGGCCAGATACGCTCTGGCCAGCAGGCGATCATCCCAATCTACAATGGACAGGGCGCAGCCTCGCGTCCGCTCGCAGCTGCACCTGTCACGGCTGCACCCATTCCTGCGCGTCCAGTTGCTACCGCGACACCGCTGCCTCAGGCACGCCCCTCAGCACCCATTCCAACGGTTGCTGCCGCGAAAGCCATCTCGCCCGTGCGTCCGGCCAAGACCGAGGCGGATGACGACGAGGACGAAACACCGAAGAAGATTGTTGCGGCCAAACCCGTTCAGGCCGCCGCAGCGCCTGCGAAATCCGTGATTGCCGCTGCCAAGCCCGTGAAGCCACTTCAGGCACCAAAGCAGGCGACACAAGACGATGACGACGAGGATGAAACGCCTAAGAAGGCGGAAACCCGCCCGAAATCCGCTGATAAGCCGGTGGTCGCCCAGGCCGCCCGCCCGCAGCCGCGCATCATCCCATTGACGCCGCAAGCGCCAAAGACAGAAGAATCCCAGCCGAAGGTTGCCCAGATCGAGCGCTCGGACAACACCACGACCCAGTCAATTCCGGCACAGCGCCCGCAGGCCGAAGCTGACACCAAGGCTGATTTCCGCTGGCCCGCCCGTGGCCGCGTCATCTCCGGCTTTGGTGCCAAGGGTGGCAACGGTGATGGCATCGCCATCGCGGTGCCGGAAGGCACGCCGGTCAAAGCGGCCGGAGACGGCGTCGTCGCCTATGCCGGTGAGGAATTGAAGGGTTATGGCAAGCTGGTGCTGGTGCGCCACGACAATGGTTATGTCTCGGCCTACGCCCACAATGGCGATCTCAACGTCAAGCGCGGCGAAAAAGTCAGCCGCGGCCAGACCATTGCGAAATCCGGCGCTACCGGCAACGTGACCTCGCCGCAGCTTCACTTCGAGCTGCGCAAGGGATCGACGCCCGTGGACCCGACGAAGTATCTCGAAAACTGATCGGCTGATCAGCAACAGGACAACGTCCGGGGACCGCGAGACCCATCCGGACGTTTGCATGGACGGCGGCTCTGCCAGGAAACGGGGCCGCCGTTTCCATGTCTGCGGTTCTGCTTTCCAGGCTGTCCTGTTCATCATTTGCAACGTCTCATTCGGCCTCACCCTGAGCCTGTCGAAGGGCGAGGCCGTGGCACTCCGCCAATCAAAATCCTCAATCCTTCGACAGGCTCAGGATGAGGATTTTGAGTGCTGGCGCAGTCCCTTGCATTCATCCCTCCAGCCTGACGCCCATCCGTCCTGCCAGATCCTGGATGAATTGCCACGCCACGCGCCCCGTGCGGCTGCCACGCGTGGTTGACCATTCCAGTGCCTCCGCGTGCAGTATCTCGCGTGTGAATCTGAGCTTGAAGTGCTTCGCGTAAGCCTCGACCATCGCCAGATATTCGTCCTGGCTGCATTTGTGGAAGCCAAGCCACAGGCCGAAGCGATCCGACAGCGAGACCTTTTCCTCCACCGCCTCATGCGGATTGATCGCCGTCGAGCGTTCATTCTCCATCATGTCGCGCGGCAGCAGGTGGCGGCGGTTGGACGTGGCATAGAAGATCACGTTTTCGGGCCGCCCTTCGATGCCGCCCTCCAGCACCGCCTTCAGCGACTTGTAGGACGTGTCGTCGTGGTCGAACGAGAGATCGTCGCAAAACACGATGAAGCGATGCGCATCACTCCGCACGATGCTCATCAGCATAGGCAGCGTTTCGATGTCTTCACGGTGAATTTCGATCAGCTTCAGCGGGGCTGCCCCGGTCGTGCGCCGCGCATTGTTGATCGCGGCATGGGCCGCCTTCACCAGCGAGGACTTGCCCATGCCGCGCGCCCCCCACAGCAGGGCGTTGTTGGCGGGAAGCCCTTGGGCAAAGCGGCCAGTATTCTCCAGCAGGATGTCGCGGGCGCGGTCGATGCCCTGCAACAGTGGAAGGTCCACGCCATTGACCTTGGCAACGGGCTGCAGATGCGGTGGATGCGCATACCATACGAAGGCGTCGGCCGTGGTCAGATCAATGGCCGCGCTGCGTGACGGAGTCTGCCGATCCAGCGCATCGGCAATGCGGGCAAGCAGGGAGAGAAGGGCGGGATCGGATGCGGACATGGGGAATTGATGTTCCAGCGAAAGGTGCCCATCTTCATCATCATCAATGCATCTGGAAGCAATAGCTTTCAGGTGAGCGGCATTGGGATTGTGCATCCTTGGAGGCTCGCTGCCACCCAACGACATGGTTGCGGAGTTTCCCCGTCGCCTCTAAGAGAACCGTTCCCGTCTTGTCACTGCAATTTTTGGAGTCGATCCCGTGATCACCCCTGCCTTCGCCCAATCTGCCCCTTCTGCCGGTGGTACTGACATCCTCGTGCAGATGCTGCCGTTCATCCTGATCTTCATCATCATGTATTTCCTGCTCATCCGCCCACAGCAGCGCCGTGTGAAGGCGCATCAGGAAATGATCAAGAATGTCCGACGCGGTGATACGGTTGTGTTGAATTCCGGCATGATCGCCAAGGTCACCAAGGTGATCGATGACGCCGAAGCCGAGGTCGAGATCGCCGACGGCGTCAAGGTCAAGGTGGTCAAGAGCATGATCGCCGATGTGCGCAACAAGTCGGAACCTGCGCCTGCCGCCTGATCACCCCTGACGTCGACGGAGAACGCCGACCGCCATGCTGAAATTCTCTAAGTTCAAGATCATTTCGGTGATCCTTCTCGCGCTGGCCAGCGTCCTCTACACCCTGCCCAACCTGTGGTCGGAGGCGACGCGCGAGCGCGTGAAGGCGGCTGTTCCCGCATGGATTCCAACGGCCATCGTGCCGCACAAGGCGATTCCGCTCGGACTTGACCTGCAAGGCGGCGTGCATCTCCTGATGGAGGCTGACACCAATGGCATCGTCCGCATTCGTGCGACCGTACTGCAGCAGGATGTACGGCGGGTGCTGCGTGAGAATTCCATTCCCATCGTTGGCGGCATCGGCCTGCAGGGGCGCACGGTGCAGGTGCGTCTGGCGGAGAACGCCAATCGTGAGACCGCGCTTGCCAAGCTGAAGGAACTGTCCGTTCTCGTCGGCAACGCCGTGCTTGGCCCCACAGGTGCCCGCAGCCTTCTTGTGGAAGAGCCAGAGCCGCGCCTGATCCGGCTGACCATGACAGACGAGGAAATCCGCGACCAGATTTCCCGTATCATGGGGCAATCGCTGGAAGTGGTGCGCCGCCGCATCGATCCTGATGGTATCAAGGAGCCCAACCTGCAACGCCAGGGCCAGGATCGCATCCTGATCCAGATGCCGGGCGAGAAAGACCCGGAGCGCATCAAGCGGCTTGTCAACGCCGAGGCGCAGTTGGAATTCCGCATGGTGGCGGATGATCCAGGCACGCCGGAGAACGAGGTCGATATCCTGCCGTATTCAGAAGGCGGTGGCACCATCCGCGTGTTCAAGCGCGCGGAAATCCTGGGGCAAGATCTGTCTTCAGCCCGCCCGGGCTTCGGCCAGAATGGTCAGCCCGTCGTCAACTTCCAGTTCAACACCAAGGCCGCCGTCATCTTCGCCCGCTTGACCTCCGAGAATGTAGGGCGTCGTTTTGCCATGGTGCTCGACCGCAAGGTGATCTCGGCACCCTCGATACGTGTGCCGATCACGGGTGGCTCGGGTTATATCGAGGGCAGCTTCACGCCGCAGAGCGCCAATGAACTGGCCGTGCTGCTGAGTGCCGGCTCACTGCCGATCAAGCTGACCACTGTCGAGGAGCGTACCGTTGGTCCTGGACTTGGACAGGACGCCATCGAGGCCGGCAAGCTGGCAGCCATGGTCGCGGCGGGTCTTGTGGCGGGCTACATGCTGCTGACCTACGGGCTGTTCGGAGTCTTCGCCAATCTTGCCCTTCTCGTGCATATCCTGCTGATCCTCGCCGCCATGGCCTTCATGGGCGCGACGATGACGCTGCCGGGCATTGCGGGCATCGTGCTGACCATCGGCACGGCAGTCGATGCCAACGTGCTGATCTATGAGCGGATGCGGGAAGAACAGCATATGGGCCGAAGTCTGGTGTCGGCACTGGAAGCGGGGTTCAACCGCGCCTTCGCCACGATCATGGACTCGAACGTCACGATGTTCATTGCCGCGCTGATCCTTTATCTCCTGGGCACTGGCCCGGTGAAGGGTTTCGCGGTGACCATGATCATCGGCATTCTCACCACGGTTGTCACGGCGGTGACCATGACGCGCATGATGATTGCGCTGTGGTACCGCTGGGCCAAGCCCAAGCAGATACCGTTCTGAGAGGCGGCTGATCCATGAAACTTCTCAGAATCATCCCGGATGGAACGACATTCAAGTTCATGAGCTTCAGGCTCTGGAGCTTTCCTTTCTCGGCGCTGCTGTCCATCATCGCCGTGACGGCCTTCTTTGCCCTGAGCATGAATTTCGGCATCGATTTCAAGGGCGGCACTGTCATCGAGATGCGTTCGAAATCCGGTGCGCTCAATGTCGGGGAAATCCGGTCCACGGTGGACAAGCTGGGCTTTGGCGATGTCGAGGTGCAGGAGTTTGGCGGCGGCAACGAATTCTCGATGCGCTTTGCCTTGCAGCCTGGCGGCGATGCCGTGCAGCAGGAAGTGGTGAAGAAGGTCCGTGAAGTCTTCAAGGACAAGTTCGAGGAGCGCAGGGTGGAGGTTGTCGGGCCTCGTGTCTCGTCCGAACTGGTGCAGAACGGCACCATCGGCGTGCTCCTGTCGCTGCTGGCCGTGCTCGTCTACCTCTGGTTCCGCTTCGAGTGGCAGTTCGCCCTGGCCGCCGTCATCGCTACGATGCATGATCTGATCCTGACCATCGGCTTCTTTGCGATTTCGCGCATCGAGTTCAACATGACCTCGATCGCCGCGGTGTTGACCATCGTGGGTTACTCGCTGAACGACACTGTCGTGGTGTTCGATCGCATCCGCGAAATGATGCGCAAATACAAGAAGATGTCGACCGAGGAGTTGCTCGACCTGTCGATCAACACGACGCTGGCACGCACCGTGATGGTGTCTTTTACCGCGGCGCTTGCGCTGATAGCGCTCGCCTTCTTCGGGGGCACCGTCATTGAGAGCTTCTCCTTCGCCATGCTTTTCGGCGTGGTGGTTGGCACTTACTCGTCGATCTTCATCGCGGCACCCGTGCTGATCTACCTTGGACTGAAAGTGGGGCAGACCAAGGCGTCGGGTGACGAGAAGGTGGTAGAGGTTGTGAAGGCGCGGTGAGGTTGGGTTTCTTGCAACAGGTTGGTGGTGCGTCCTTCGAGGCTCCGCTGCGCTCCGCACCTCTGGATGAGGAGCGATTTTGCCAAGCAGAACATTCTCATCCTGAGGTGCGAGCGACAGCGAGCCTCGAAGGACGCACAAGTTTGGTGCCGTCTATCTGCAATTTGAACAAAGACCCAGGACCATGAGCCTCCCTCCGCGTCTGCATGACGGCTTTCTGCCTGGACGCCACGCCATCACAGGCTTTGGCGAGGGGGGCTTTCGCTTCGCCGGGATAAGCCACAAGGGTTCGATCCTGGTTCTCCCCACTGGCATTCTTGCCGTTGAGCTCTCTGATCCGTTCGCTCACGCCGATGCACACTATGACAAGGTTATCGCCGAGGCCGCCGGGATCGATATCCTGCTGATCGGCGCGGGCCTGATCCCGATACCTGTTCCCCAACCGTTGCGCTGGCGCTTCCGTGATGCCGGAATCAGCGCGGATGCCATGACCACGGCGGCGGCCTGCACCACCTTGGCTGTGCTCCTGGAAGAGGGAAGGCGTGTTGCTGCGCTGCTCAAGGCGGTTTCCTGATCAATCCCGACACTTCAAGTGGACCGATTAATCCCGTCTTTACTGGAATCGGGCTTTCTTCGATCCCATGATCACGCGCAAGCGAATCCGCAATGTCCTTCTTGCCCTGGGCTTTTACGCCCTGTCGGGAGCGGCGGTCGGCTATTTCGCGTATCACGCCCATCACGGCGAGCGCGGCTTGCACGCCAAGGCGAGCTACAAGATCCGTATTGCGCAACTCGATCAGGAACTGAAGGGTGTCCGTACTGAAAAGGCCGATTGGGAGCGTCGGGTGGCGCTGCTGAGGGCCGATAACCTGGACCGTGATCTGCTGGACGAGCGGGCAAGAGCACTGCTGAACAGTGCCCACCCGAACGATGTCGTCATCATCCTTCCTAAAGCGCCCTGATCCGCATTCATCAGCAGAATTGAACAGTAGCATTCTGGATTTTGCTGCGCTGCAAACGCATATGTTGCGATGCACCTATGCTTTTTTTGCATGAGGTGCTTGCTTCTCAGCCCACTTCTCATGCAGGAAACTACGGATAAGGTTGATCCAAGATAAATAAATGATTTGGGGAGTGCGCTATGGCTACAGCCTTGCAGGACACCGGAAAAGTATCGAGCGCCGCGCTGGCCAAAGCGGCACCGAAAAGCAATGGTTCATCCAAAGCCGCCGCAAATGTTCCGGCGGCTTTTTCACGCGAGGATGAGCTTCACGCCTATCGTGAGATGCTGATGATCCGGCGTTTCGAGGAAAAGTCCGGACAGCTTTACGGCATGGGGCTGATTGGTGGCTTCTGCCACCTCTACATTGGCCAGGAAGCCGTTGTTGTCGGTATGCAGATGGCGGCATTGCCAGGTGATCAGGTCATCACGGGCTATCGTGACCACGGTCACATGCTGGCCTGCGGCATGGACCCCAAGGGTGTCATGGCCGAACTGACGGGGCGTCGTGGTGGCTTGTCCAAGGGCAAGGGCGGCTCGATGCATATGTTCTCGAAGGAGAAGAACTTCTACGGCGGCCACGGCATCGTTGGTGCGCAGGTGGCGCTGGGCGCGGGCCTCGCTTTCGCCAACAAGTACCGCAATGACGGCACGGTCTCGATGGCCTATTTCGGCGATGGCGCTGCCAACCAGGGCCAAGTCTACGAGAGCTTCAACATGGCCGAGTTGTGGAAGCTGCCAGTTGTTTTCGTGATCGAGAACAACCGCTACGCTATGGGCACATCCGTCAGCCGCGCCTCGGCGCAGACTGATTTCTCGCGGCGCGGCATTTCTTTCAACATTCCGGGCGAGCAGGTGGACGGCATGGACATACACGCTGTGCGGGAAGCAGCACGGCGGGCGCTGGCCCATGCCCGCACCGGAGAAGGCCCATACATTCTGGAAATGCAGACTTATCGCTATCGTGGCCATTCCATGTCCGATCCCGCGAAGTACCGCTCCAAGGAGGAGGTGGACAAGTTCCGCTCCGAGCGCGACCCCATCGAGAATGTGCGCGAGCGCCTGCTTGACCACAAATGGGCGACCGAGGACGAGCTGAAGAAGATCGACAGCGAGATCCGCGCCATCGTCAACGAGGCCGCCGATTTCGCCACCACCGACCCCGAGCCGGATGCATCCGAACTCTGGACGGATATCCTGAAGTAGCATCTGCCAATCACACCGGCCTCATCCTGAGCCTGTCGAAGGATGATCCAGCCAGCACTCCCGCAAAGTGGCCCTCTCCCCTTCGACAAGCTCAGGGTGAGGGCCTTGAGATATTCAGGCCAAGGTAAATACGATGGCAGTTGATGTGTTGATGCCCGCTCTTTCCCCCACCATGGAGCAGGGCAAACTCTCGAAGTGGCTCAAGTCAGAAGGTGACAAGGTCAAGTCAGGCGATGTGATCGCCGAGATCGAGACGGACAAGGCCACGATGGA
>JANNEO010000136.1:0-8248 GCA_031378805.1 Hyphomicrobiales bacterium | reverse complement strand
AGGCAGACCGTGGCACCTGATACCAGCATTCGTTCCGCCGTGGCATAACCAATGCCGCGTGCGCCACCCGTGATCACGGCGACGCGAGTCTTGAGATCGATCTGGTTCATGGTGCCTCCCCGGCTGCTGTTGGAGACATGATGGAGTGGGGAGAGCAGCCCGGTCAATCGCGGCTCAGAAGCTTTCGGGCCATTCCTGTGAGGAATAGATGACGCGGAGCACTTCCACCGCCGCACCAGCGACGTGATAGGCGATGATGTAAGGTGTCCCGGAGATGATCAGTTCCCGAGTGCCATCGACGCGACCCGGACGGCCCATATGCGGATGTTCCGCCAGCAATGCCTGGGTAGTGGACACGATCTTTGCTGCAACACGAGCGGCGGCGCGGGCATTGTCGCGTGCGATGTATCGCCTCAAGGAGCGCACATCGACGATGGCCGAGTCCGTCCAGAAGATTTTCATTGTGCATTCGACTGAGGCATCGGCAGCTCATGGTCGGTATCCCATGAACTGATCCACGCCATGACATCCTCCTGGGGGAGCACGCGTCCAGCCCTTGCGTCGTCCAGCCCCTTCTTGATCGCAGCGACCTGCCACTCCTGCGTGTTGAGGAATTGCTCAACGGCTTCTGCCGCGAGATAGGAATTGCTCCGGCCAGTGGCTTGGGAAAGTGCCTGAAGGCGCTTCTTGGCTGTTTCATCAACGCGGATGCTGAGGGTAGTCGATGCCATATGAGGGTCCTGTATATATTTGTACACATATTAGCACAAATGAGCTGTGCAGACCACTCCCTATTCCTCACTGCTATTCAAATCCGCCTGCCGCGGCATGTTGACGATGTTGTAGCCACCATCGACATAGATGATCTCGCCCGTCACGCCGCTGCCGAGGTCGGAAAGCAGATAAAGCGCGGAGCCGCCGATTTCATCCAGCGTTACGGGACGGCGCAAGGGGGAATGCTTGGTCTGGAAGCTGAAGGTATAGCGCGCCTCGGTGATGCCAGCGCCGGCGAGCGTCCGCACAGGGCCGGGCGACAGAGCGTTCACGCGGATGCCCTGCACACCAAGGTCGGTCGCCAGATAGCGTGTCGAGGCTTCGAGTGCTGCCTTCGCCACTCCCATCACGTTGTAGTTCGGCGATGTCCGCATGGAGCCGCCATAGGTCAGCGTCAGCAGGCTGCCGCCATTGGGCATCAGGCGTTGCGCCCGCTGCGCGATTTCCGTGAAGGAATAGCAGGATATCACCATGGTGCGGGAGAAATTCTCGCGGGTGGTGTTATCGACGTATCGCCCCTTCAATTCGTTCTTGTCGGAGAAGCCGATGGCGTGGACCACGAAATCAAGGCTGCCCCATTCCTTCTCGATCGTCGCAAAGACACTGTCCACCGAGGCGACATCCTCGACATCGCAGGGCAGCACCAGCTTGGAACCGACGCTTTCGGCCAATGGCATGACGCGCTTGCCGAGCGCCTCGCCCTGATACGTGAAGGCCAGATCCGCCCCATGCCGGTGCAACATGGACGCGATTCCCCAGGCGATGGAGTTCTGGTTGGCGACCCCCATAATGAGGCCGCGCTTTCCGGACATGAGTTGATTGGTCAAGGCGTATTTCCGTTGTCAGCGCGCCGGGATGGCGCTTTCGAGATCGGTTAGGCTGAAGTTATCGCCAACAAACAGGATTTTTGCATTGCCTGCCCTGGCAGCGGCATAGGCGAAGCAGTCGCCCATGTTGAGTTTCGCTGGATGGCGGCCTTTGCCGAAGCGATCAAAGGCGGAGAGCGCAATACTGGCGTGATTGTCCGTGATCGGTACAATTTGCGCACCTGCTCGTGACAGAAGATCATGCACGTCGCCAGTGGCTTCCTCCACGGATGAATGTGTGGCTCGCGCTACAGCCAAAGCTGATTCATAGACGGCAACCGGCGAGGTGAAGAATGGCCCATCTCCGCCCAGGCATTGGGCTAGCGCATCTGCATGTGGTTCACGGCAGATGATGGCGGTCATCGCGGATGCGTCGACGAAAATCATTCGTCCTCCGCCAGCCAGTCGTAGAATTCCTTGTCGGCTTTCAACCCGGTGAATCCCCGTGCTGCAACGCGGTCCTGAATGTCTTTGATGCGCTCGATGAAGGGCCGCCTGTCACGCGCGGCTTCCGCTGCGGTCAAGGCGTCAAGTTCCTTTGTCGCCGCCTCCCGGATTGTTTCGGTCAAGGTCATGCCCTTCAAGCTCGCAAGCTCTCGCACCACCCGGTCCGTGTCAGGATCCCGCACATGAAAAGCCATAGCAGTCTCTATCTAGATCGACGGTATACACCGAGCCCCTAATGCTGTCACCCCTCATACCGCTGCATCACCAGCGTCGCATTCGTGCCGCCGAACCCGAACGAGTTCGACAGCACGCGCTCCAGCTTGGCATTGTCGATCCGCTTGCGGGCGATCGGCATGTCGGCAAAGGCCGGGTCAATCTCCTGGATATGGGCACTCTCGCAGACGAAATCGTTGTTGAGCATCAGCAGCGAATAGATCGCTTCCTGTACGCCGGTAGCGCCCAGCGAATGGCCCGTCAGGGACTTGGTCGAGGAAAGGTGAGGGGACTTGTCCGCACCGCCAAACACTTCCTTGATCGCCTCGATCTCCTTGCTGTCACCCACCGGTGTCGACGTGCCATGGGTGTTGATGTAGTCGATCTTGCCTTTCACTGTGCTCATGGCCTGTTTCATGCAGCGCACTGCGCCTTCGCCCGACGGGGCCACCATGTCGTGTCCATCGGACGTCGCGCCGTAGCCCACGAGTTCACCGTAAATCTTCGCGCTGCGCGCCTTGGCGACCTCGAGCTCTTCCAGCACCAGTGTTCCCGCACCTCCCGCGATCACAAAGCCATCGCGGTTGACATCGTAAGCGCGCGAGGCCGTCGAGGCGACGTCGTTGTACTTCGACGACATAGCACCCATCGCATCGAACAGCACGGACATCGTCCAGTCCAGCTCCTCCGCGCCGCCTGCAAACATGCGGTCCTGCTTGCCCCACTGGATCAGCTCATACGCATTGCCGATGCAATGGGCCGAGGTGGAACACGCGGACGAGATCGAATAGTTCACTCCGTGGATCTTGAACCACGTCGCCAGTGTCGCCGACGCCGTCGAGCTCATGCATTTCGGAACGGCAAAGGGGCCGACCTTCTTGGACGTGCCGCTTTCCTTGGCCTTCTCGTAGGCTTCGATCAGCGCAATCGTGGACGGGCCGCCCGTTCCCATGACGATGCCGGTCCGCTCATTGGTGATCTCGGCCTCGCTCAATCCGGCATCAAGGATCGCCTGGTCCATCGCCACATGGTTCCAGGCGGAGCCACCACCATGGAAGCGCATCGCACGCCGGTCGACGACGCTGGCTGGGTCAAGCGTCGGCCTGCCGGATACCTGGCTGCGGAAACCATGTTCGGTGAAGCTCGCTTCGGGACGGATTCCCGACTTTGCTTCAAGCAAGGAGGCCAGAACCTCGTTCTGGTTGTTGCCGATGGAGGAGACAATCCCCATGCCTGTGACGACGACGCGGCGCATACGTGTTCTCCATTTTTTTATTCATAGGCATGGTCCGCAAGGATCAGCCGAAACGGTTCTGTTCCTCGGTACCACGCTGGCACAGGAAAACGATCAGGACGATGGTACCCACCACAGGCACCAGAGAAAGCAGATACCACCAGCCGCTTCGATCCGTATCATGCAGGCGCCGCACGGCAGCTGATATCGACGGCACGAGCAAGGCCAGCACGGCGATCAGTGAAATGATCGGCAGGAACGCCGTTACCCCATAGACGATGAGCGTGAAGAGCAAGAACCACCAATACTCCGAGCGCGATGCTCGCCCTTTGAAGTCCGCGTATTTGGACAGGCAGATCTTGATGGCATCCAAGAAACCTGGCGCGGTAGTGCTGCCGATGGGCGCATTGATCGCGGCGGACACACTGGCGGTAGCCCCGGCCAGCTGCGAGGCGACGTTTTGCGTTCCCGCCTGCAACACGCTGCCCAACGGCACCGGCGGCGGCAAGGAAGATGTCTTCACCAGCCCCGCCAGTGCTGTGTCCGGCAAGGGCTTCCACGTCGCCATGCCCTCGGACCAGACAGGCATGTCGGAGGCAAAGGGCGTGCTCTCTGCCATGGCTTGCAGGGTTTCCACCGAATAGGGGCCTTCCTGCTTGCCATTGATGACACAAAACCAAAGTGCGCTGCTCATGGTGGCTCCTGGAACTTGCAGTGGTTTGCGGGAATGATATCACTCACGAATGCCGTATCAGGCGGCCTTTTCCTTCGACAGGCCGACCTTGAGATCAGTGGCATTGTAGATTGTCTCGCCATCGGCTTTCAGCCAGCCATCGGCGATGCCCAGCACCAGCCGTCCACGCATCACGCGCTTGAAGTCGATCCCATACTCGACAAGCTTTGTCTTGGGCGTGACCATGCCCTTGAACTTCACTTCGCCGGTGGCCAGGGCCATGCCGTATCCAGGTTCGCCGAGCCATCCCAGAAAGAAGCCCGTCAGTTGCCACATGGCATCAAGTCCTAGGCAGCCTGGCATGATCGGGTTGCCCTGGAAATGGCAGGGAAAGAACCAATGATCGGGATGAATGTCGAACTCGGCCCGGATCATGCCCTTGCCATGGGGGCCACCATCTTCGGAAATTGCCGTAATGCGATCGAACATCAGCATCGGAGGCAAGGGCAACTGGGCATTGCCAGGTCCGAAAAGTTCGCCCCGTCCACAGGCCAGCAGATCGTCCCGGGTGAAGCTGGAGCGGCGCTCTGTCATGGCTTTGGCATGTCCCTGCTGCCGCAAGACGCGGCTTTGAGGCCCTGTTAACAGGGGCCATGGCCGATGACAAACGGGTTGAAGAACCTTTCGAGCCGAAAACCAGATCAGTCTTTCAGTCCGCCTGCCGAAAGACCCGCAACAATCTCGCGTTGCGCGGCAATCGTGAGGATGATCACCGGCAAGGTCACCAGCAGTGCCGCTGCCGCCAATGGCCCCCATGAGATCTGCTCGAAGGTCAGCGAGTTGTAGACTGCCGAGGGCAAGGTGCGGCTGTTCTTGCCACCCAACACCACGGAGAAAACGAAATTGTTCCACGAGAAAATGAAGGCAAGGATCGCACCCACCATCATGCCCGGGCGCGCCAGCGGCAGGGCGATGTAGCGGAAACTCTGCCACAACGTCGCGCCATCGACATAGGCCGCATCTTCCAGCTCCTGCGGAATGCCCTCGAAATAGCCGATCATTACCCAGACGATGATGGGCACCGTGATGACCAGATGGGTGATCAGCAACGCCCAGATGCTGCCGATCAGCCCGAGAATCTGGAACACGAGGAACAGCGGGATCAGGTAGGACAAGGCAGGCGTCATCCTTGCGATCAGGATCACGATTGCTGTTCGGTAGGCTTTGGAGCGCGCGATGCCATAGCCCGCGGGCACCCCCACCAGCAGGCCGATCAGCACCGCACCGCCCGTGACCAGAATCGAGTTCCAGAAATAGAGCAGGAAATTGTTCTTCTCGAAAACCTCGGTGTAGTTCGAGAAGGTCGGAGGATTGGGAATGAACACGGGTGGGAAGGCCGTGTTGTCCAACTCGTTCTTCAGCGACAGCGAGATCATCCAGAGAAAGACGAGGATGGCAGGCGACACCAGCGCAAAGACGGACAGGCCAAAGCCAATCTTCCGCAAGATGCCGCTGCCTTCGACGCGGTTGCTCATTGCAAAGACCTCATCCTGAGCATGTCGAAGGATTGGGGGCAGACGCCGCGTGAAAATCCTCGCCCCCTCGACAGGCTCAAGGTGAGGTCTTCCGACAATAACGCAGTCATGGAGGTAACCATCACGTGTTCCACTTCAGTTTCTGGCGCAGCGACAGCAGCAGCAGTGAGAGCGCCACTATGATCACGAAAAAGACGATCACGACTGCGGAGGCATAGCCAAGATTGAAGAACTGGAAGGCTTGCAGGTAGAGAAAGATGTTGAGCGTTTCCGAGGCTGTTCCAGGTCCGCCCTGCGTGATCACGAAGATCGTATCGAACACCTTCAGTGCATCGATCATGCGGATCACGACCGCGACCATGATGTAGGGCAGGATCAGCGGCAAGGTGATGTAGCGGAACATTTGCCAGTCCGTCGCCCCGTCGATGGTGGCAGAGTCATACGGATCTGTCGGCAGAGCCGCCATTCCACCCAATACGATCAGCATCACCAGCGGTGTCCAGTGCCAGACCTCGACGATCAGCAGCGTGAAAATCACCGTGCCGGGATCATAGACCCAGGCGAAGGGGGGGATTCCCATCAGTGAAAGCAGGTAGTTCAAGACGCCCAGCTGGGGGTGAAACATCATGGTCCAGACCAGCGCCACGGCGACTGGTGTGGCCATCATTGGCATGATGAAGATGGTCCGTAGCACGCCCCGCCACGGAAATTCCCGATGGAAGATCACCGCGGCCCAGGTGCCCAGGCCGATGGGAAAGATCACGGACAGCAGCGTGAACCAGAATGTCCGACCGATCGATTCGATGAACCGCTCATCCGTGGCGAGCTTGGCGAAGTTTTTCAACCCGACAAAATCGACCCCGCCGTCCACTTTGAAATCCATTACCGACATGACGAGCGTGAACAGCCATGGCAGCACGATCACGGCAGCAATCAGCACCAAGGCTGGGATCGCAAACAGGAAATAGCGGCGGGGCGCGAGCTTCTGCGCAGCGGAAGCCATTGATCCCTCCCCGCCTGGGGGGAGGGCAGCGAGCGAAGCAAGCGGAGTGGGGCTCGGCCCATGGGTGGTGCTCACTGCCGCCTCCGTCTCGCTTCGCTCGCCACCTCCACCGCACGCGGGGAGGGATAAAGGTGTCGCAGCTTCAACCCTGTTCGCTCTTCTCAAGCACCGGCTTGAACGCCTCGGTCGCTTTCTTCAGCTCCGTCGCCACGTCTGCGCCGGACAACGTATTGGTGAGGCCAACACCGAACACATCCCGGAATTCAGTCACTGGGATGATCTGCGGCAAGCCCGCCCGTGCGATCTTGCCCGAGGCTGCGAGGCAATCGAAATACTCCTTGTTGAAGCGCGAGCCTTCCTGTGCTGCTGGATTGGCAAGCGCCGAAGCGCGACCGGGCGAACCCGCTCCGGCCTTGAGCATGGCAAGCTGATTGCCCTTGTTGCACATGAACTGCACGTAGAGCCACGCCGCCTGTTTCTTCGTCGACGTCCGGGAAATGCCCAGGCCATCGCCGAACAGAGCCGAGTGATGGCCCTTCGGTCCCGGAGGCGTCACCCCGTAGCCGACCTTGCCGACGATACGGGACTTTGTCGGATCTTCCAGTGGGGTGGCAAAGCCGATGCCGTCCAGCCACATGGCTGCCCGCCCCTGCATGAATGTTGTCTGACACTCGTTCCAGTTGAAGCCGATGGTGCCGGGAGGAGCCACCTCGCGGTTCATCCGCTTGTACATTTCGCCCGCCCAGATCGCTTCGGGCGTATCGGTCTGCAATTGTCCTGTGGCGGATACGGTTTCCATGCCCTGACCCAGCATCCACGAGGTCCAGACCGGGATATTGGCATTCTTCAGACCGCGCGAAACAAAGCCGGCCACACCCTTGGACGGGTCGTTGAGCTTCTGGGCTGCCGTGAACAACTCGTCCATGGTCTTAGGGTATTCCACGCCCTTTTGCGCGAACATCTCCTTGTTGTAATAGACCATCCAGAAATCGATGAAATGCGGCAGTGTATCCAGAACGCCATCGGCCTGGCGTGCGAAGCCGACAGCACCCGCTGCAAAATCATTGAAGTCGAAATCCGGTGAGGTCAGCGAGGCGTCGGCCAGATAGGGGCGCAGGTCTTCCATCCATTTGCCCTTGGCCGCAAGACGCTTCTGCACGTGCAGGGCGAGCATACAGACATCGAATGTCGGCTTGCCCGACGTGAATTCGATCATTGCCTTCTGGCGCTGCTGTTGTTCCGGAATCTGTTCCGACGATACCTGGATACCTGTCAGCGCGGTGAATTCCTTCTCGTGCGCTTGCAGCAGGTCGGATCGCGGGTTCTTCACCAGCATCGCATCGAGCTTGACGCCACTGAATCTCTTCCAGTCGAATGTCGATTGCCCCAGCGCCTGATGACGCAGCAGGAACGGTGCAGCCAGACCCGCGGCTGCTCCGCCAAGGACATGCCGCCGTGACGGACGGGGTGCGAAAGTCGTCATGGTATCCCTCCCAGGATGCA